>CALFCE010000274.1 GCA_937951215.1 uncultured Granulosicoccaceae bacterium | reverse complement strand
ATTCAGAATATCACCGATGTCGCGGGATAATTCTCTGGCCCTGCTCATGGTATTGCGATATTGGTCACCAAACAGATGTCCCGATTCCTGCTGCAGTAGTTTTTCGATTGCATCTCTTCTGCGAATTTCACGGCCAAATCCCGTCAGCAGGGTATCACTCTTCGGTGCAACAACGCCGGTGGCTGACAGGTTGTACGGAATCGTCGAATAACCAGTCTGCATCAGATTGCTACCCGCCAGTGAAATGTTCATCGACAGTTTCCTATTGGTATTCATGGAGCCCAATGCATCTGCCATGCGCCCGGCCCAGCCAGTGGGTTGTGCGACATCACCATTCAGACTCTGCCAGAAATCCTGTTGATCATTGTGAGAAAACAAACGCGGGGGTAACGGCACCCGATTTTCCAGATAGTCGTCGCGTCCTGTTGGCACAATGAGCGGCCCTACATTGCCCACCACTGCAGCGTTACCCTGATTGAACAAATCCCGGATTCGAGGCATGGACGGATGCAGTCCATAAGCGACACCGTCAGAGCCACGCGCGTTAAGACGTAGTAATTGATCTTTTGGTACGGCCAGATTTCGGCGCGCCTCGCGGTAGGACTCATAAGCGACATCGTCTACCGGCACCACCATATTGAACGAATCATTGCCGCCGTAGAGAAACACACACACCAGTGCCCGATAATCATCACCTTCAGCCAGCGCGTTCATCATGTTAAGCCCACTCAGTGTCGAGTAAGCCCCCAAGCCTGCCAAGGACGTGGCAGCGTAGCGGCGTAGAAATTCACGGCGATTTATTGGTTTCATTGGTTCATTGCTTCTATCAGAACAAGGCTTTTATCAACCCGGGGCTTCAAATAAAAAAGGCATGGAGAAAAACTGCGGCCTAACGCTGAAAGCTGAATTCTGGTGAAGAGAACAACACGTACAACACCTCTTGCACGCGGGTTTTACCATCATCATCCAGTGGTGTATCCATCAGCAATTGCGTCAACACTTCTCGCATTGGCTCCGACATACTCCCCGCCAACAACAGCTCATCCAGCCTGTCCAACAGTTGATCTGGCTCACCGGCAAGCGCTTTGTATGGATTGATATCAAGGAAAATCTGATGCTGATTGGCAAGCAATTCATCACCACCCAGTGGAATCTCAAACGCATAGTCGAACAATCGATTGGCTCCACGCAGCACCGTACTCTCATTCAGGATCTGTGTTTCCGGTGAAAACAAACCCCGATCCGAGATCGGCCCCGGGGGTCGGTAATCAGGTGAATAGAAGTTGAAAACCGAAGGTGCACTGTAGGCCTGCTGGGCAAAGTCCAGGTCAGGGTCTGCATATCGGAGCCTGTTAAATCGACCCCGCGCATCAAATGCTCGCCAAATCGATGCTATCTTGATCACCGGTTCCTTCAGTTTTCCGAAGTGATAAGGGTCCAGCTGATAACCGTTCAATGCCTCCGGATCAAGCAGTATCGCCTTAATCACTGCCTTCATATCTCCCCGGGAGCCATTGCCGTTGTTATTGAATGTTTCGGCCACTCGCTGAATATAGGCCGGAGTCGGGTTGCTGGTAACCAATTGCTGGATCATTCGACGCCCAAAGAAAGGTCCAACGTTGGGGTGGGCAAACAGATTATCCAAAGCAATATCAAGATCCTCTCGGGCTGACTTCCCACCACCCACTGAAATACCTCCAAGCAACTGTTTGGGGTCCTTGTCGTGATACTCCTCAAAAGCGCGCATAGGGAGAATTTCACTATTCAGTGTTCGCCTGTCCGAGCGCATGGAAGAGGAATCACCATAGTTCCATCCGGTAAATACCCGTGCGAGATTGATAACGTCATTTTGCGAGTATGCAGTCAAACGTTGCCCGTTTCCGTCACGTCGGGGTAGCCCGTCAATGCCCAACTGATCCAGACCAATGGTAAAAAGCTGCATCAACTCGCGTGCATAGTTTTCGTCTGGCTGAATATTTTGTTGCAAGTCGGCTTTCTCATTGCGCCGAGAACTGAGAAAGTCACCCATCATCGGATTAAGAGAGATATCCGTCAGTAGTTCACGGAAGTTGCCAAACGCATGGCCAAGCAAAATATCGTGGTAATGGGCGAATCCACGCACTCGATTTTCCAGGTTTGCATCACGATCGGAAATAACAAAAATCTGGCTGAGCGCCCAAGCAATTCGTTGCCGAAGCTGGTCATCAGCATGAACCACCACATCCCAGAATGCATCGGCACGCAGTTGGGACCGTTCCAGCTGCTTGTCGCCAGTTGTGATATTGAAGAGCCCCCGATCCCAAAGCAAACCATCGAGCCGCTGACGATGACTGGTAGCCGGTTTGGCAAACTGATCGTTTACCCATTGCTCGTAGGGTTGTCCAATCAGCTTGTCAATCTCGCTCGGGGTCGGGCCGAAAGTTGTTCGAGCCAGAAAACGCGCTGCATCTGCACGCGTCTCCGGCACCGTGGGAGCCTCGCCAAAGTCAGCAGTTGCGGTTGAACCCGTGGTTTCATCAACCACACTGATTTTGACCTGGCGGGCAACCCGCAACGAAGGGTCAATGGTGTCGATCACCACGATTTCCACTATGTGAATACCGATATCATCCTGACTTGGCACCCATCGAAAGGTGCGACTGCCATCACCATTGTCAAGCAACTCAGCACCTTGCGGATAGATATTGGCGACCAAACTCGGAACCGGCCTCTGACCGTGGCGCGGAACAACCTGGAAGGTGACGAGCTCACCGGGTCTGGCGAACTGTTCGGCCACCGGCTCAATTCCGATCAGTGAAGCTGCCAGTGCACTGTTAATGGACAAACCGGCATCGATGGCGATAGGAGGTTGGTTGGGAACCGGTGCGATCTCAGGTTGCGGCTGGGGTTGCGGCTGGGGTTGCGGCTGGGGTTGGGGCTGGGCTTGGGCTCCTGTTGACAATACCGTAATAGTTAACGACTCACTGTGGCTGAGGCCAGGATCGATACCATCAAGCGCGGTAAAAGTGATCAGATGCTGACCCACATCAGCTTCAGTGGTGCGCCAGATAAATGTACGCGTGCCGTCACCATTGTCGTCGAAGGTTGCTCCGTTGGGCCATGGATCAACCAGCAAGGTAGCAGCCGTGCCGTCAGGATCCAATGGGGTAACGCGAAACACCACCGCTTGCCCGGCCTCTAATTGCTGATCCGCCAACGGTTGCAGTACCGGCCGATGATCATCAAATACCGGTGCATTTCCTTGCGGCGTCGGGTTGCCAGCTGCTGCTGCCTGCGAAATGCTGATCGGCGTCGGCTGATTTGATGGCGCGGGATCCGACGATTGAGTATTGGACTGCGGGGTGGATTGCGTGGTGGATTGGGTCGGCACTGGCAATACCAAACCATCGACCACATTCAAGTCCACGATACGCACCACCGGTTGATCAGGTTGCGCAGGGTGAAGCGCAACTATTTCAACCTGATGCAAACCCAGATCATTGTTTGTCGGGGTCCACCTGAAGGTGCGGGTGCCATCACCGTTGTCATCAAAACGCGCACCCACTGGCGGGTTTCGCAGGAATATCGCCGCCACCACACCCGATGACTGCGCTGGCACTTGAGCTGCTACCCTCAACTCGAAGGGCTGATTGACTATCAACTGTTGCGCCGGAAACTCTGGTAAGGCCACCGGCAAAACCTGGGCTGATTGACCATTAACGACCTGGATATCCAGCCGACGACTGGCCGTCAGGTTACTGTCCAATGCATCCACTGCCAGCAAGATAATAACGTGACTACCGATCTGGCTTGCCGCAGGTGTCCATCGAAACACGCGCGCTCCGTTGCCGGCGTCGTCAAACGTAGCACCGGCAGGCGCATTTTGCATAATCAGAGCCGGCACCTGCCCGTCCGCATCACGAGGCTCCACCCTCACCTCAACCTGATTTCCGACTGTGGCCACCGTTTGCGGTAGCAGCGGTAATTCCGGTGGTTGATTGGCCATTGCGGCAGGCAATAGACCGAGCATCAACCAGCCGATTGTCAGCAGTGCGACAAAAATCTGGTTCAGCTTGACCGATGACCAATATCCGGCCTTGCAAGGTGGAGTGTTTTCAGCAGACATGCGCGTTTTATTCGTCGAACCGTAATCTCGTTTAGGGCCAATCAGTACCTGCAAACACACGCTACTGCGAGGGCGAGAGACTGCTACCGTTTCCGTACTTTTTGCGGAACAGCGGTATCCGGTTGATAGCTCACTGACCCGGACACTTGAGTATAGGCAACGAGAAGTGTTTCGTTTTTATTCAGAATGCGTTGCTGGTTCGCGCTAAGCGGCGCGGCGGAAGGTGAGATTAAACCGAAAGGCACCAAACACATCGTCATAACCGGGTTTCAATGGCCGAACGCCGTGATAATACAAGCGCGCGGGGCCACCCCAGACGACAACATCACCACTGACCAGATCCACTGCAATGGAGCGCCCCTTTCGTTCCTTGCCTTGTACAAAAAAACGCGCGGGCAATCCAAGCGATACCGAGACTATGGGTTGGGAAAAATCCGCTTCATCGGCATCCTGATGAGAACCCATGCCGGCACCGGGTGCATAGCAATTAATCAAACAGGCATCCGGTACGAACCGGTCAAAACCACCAGCCTCAGCCGCACTGGTCGCAAGCCTTTGAAAACCGGGAGGCATGTCAGGCCAGGGTTGCCGGGTTTGCGGATCAACTGACTGGTAGCGATAGCCGCTGCGATCACTCACCCAACCCAGTGGACCGCAATTGCTCATCGCGGCCGAGATTGCATGGCCTCGACGCGTGGTCATAGTCCGCAGGGGAGAAAAGTCAAGGACAGATTGCAGGTCCTTGTGCAGGGCTAGAGGTTCTGCGAACCCTTCCAATAAGAACATGCCATTGCATATTTCAGAAATTTTAGGTTCCATAACTCACAATAAGGATGTTTTTTGCCCATAATTGGGCAAATAGTTTGTTACATGCCTTCTTTTCGACTTCAATAGCTTCATGTTGCGTATGACCCCTCCAGAAGAATTGACCCGGCATATCGCCATGACCACCGGGCTGACCGCAGAGCAAGCAGATCGAGCCATCCGAGAGGTGGTTCATTATTACGCATCCACCACCGAGGATTTTATCGTCGCCAGGCATCGCGAGTTACAGCTCGCAGGTGCGCACAACGCCGAAATCTTCAGCACGATCGAAACCGAATTAAGCAGCCGACTGGTTCTGGCAGAACCCATGAACCAGCGCAAGATCCGCCGGGTCATCTACGGCTAAGAGAGGATATAGAATGTGTGGAATTATTGCCTACACCGGCAAGCAAACAGCCAGTACCGTGCTTCTGCAGGGACTGAAACAACTTGAATATCGCGGTTACGACTCGGCCGGTATCAGTGTGCTCTCGCGCGGCAAACTGCGCACCTGGAAAGCCGCTGGCAAACTGGAGGCCTTGCTGCACCTGTTACCGACAAAAATATCTGGCAAGTCCGGCATCGGTCATACCCGATGGGCAACCCATGGTGCACCATCCGATCTCAATGCACACCCGCACAGTGTCACCGTCAGCCTCCCCGATGATCAAAACCGTTCGAACAATCCGGAGTCGACTGTCACCATCTCACTGGTACACAACGGCATTATCGAAAACAGCGAACAATTATTGCAGCAATTACAAGATCAGCAACTGCAACCGCAGAGCGAAACCGACAGTGAAATACTGGCTTTAACCATTGCCAGTATTAAATCACAACAATCGGTTTCCCTGCTGGAAGCCTGCAGACTGGCCTTGCTACAAGTCCACGGAACCTATGGAATTGCCGCAATGGAGCCGGATAGCAGTGACATCATACTGGCCCGCAACGGCAGCCCGGTGATCATCGGTATTGGTGAGGGCGAAATGTTTGCTGCATCGGATGCTTCAGCACTGAGTCGTCACACGCGCGAGGTGACACATCTTGAAGACGGCGAATTGGCGTGCCTGACACCCGATGGTTATCAAGTGCAATCGCTAAACGCGCAACCCAGTATCAAGACGGCCATTACGCTGGATGTGCAGTCCATCAATCATCAGCTTGGCGACTATGCGCATTTTATGCACAAGGAAATTCTGGAGCAGCCAGCAACCATTGCGCGTACGCTCAGCGGCCGGCTTGATCACCGTTTCAATACCTCACACCTTGGTGGTTTAAATCTGGATGCTCGCGAGCTACTGGACATCAAGCGCATAAAACTATTGGGCTGCGGTTCAGCTTACTACGCAGCTCAATCCGGCGCTGATATGATCGAGTCTCTTGCCAGAATTCCTGGCGATGCAGAACCTGCTGCTGAATTCCGATATCGAAACCCGCTCATTGAACGCGACACGCTGTACATCGTGGTCAGCCAGTCAGGAGAAACCTATGACACCTTGGCGGCAGCACGTGAAATCAAACGCAAAGGAGGCAAGTTATTGGGGATTGTTAATAGTGTGGGGAGTACGATTGCCCGTGAAGTGGATGGTGGCGTCTATATGCACGCAGGACCGGAGGTTTCAGTCGCATCAACCAAAGCCTACAGCAGCATGCTGGTGGTGTTCGCTTTGCTCGCTTTGCAGCTGGCAAGGATTCGAGATCTGTCACCTCAGCAAGGTGCTCATATCGTTCAAGCGCTTGAGGATTTACCCCAACTTATAGAAGAAACCCTGGCACAGGAGGAAATGATTAAAACCGTTGCGGCAAGCTATGCTGACGTATCCAGTGCATTCTTTGTCGGTCGAACCAGCGCCTACCCGATTGCATTGGAGGGGGCTCAGAAACTAAAGGAAATCTCCTATATTCATGCAGAAGCTTATCCTGCCAGCGAACTAAAACACGGCCCTCTGGCACTTATCTCCCCGACAACACCAACCCTTGTGGTGCTACCCGATAACGATCTACTGGAAAAATCACTGTCTGCACTGGAAGAGATAAAGGCACGCCAGGGTCCTCTGATCGCGTTGACCAATTCACCTGACAAACGCATTCCGAAACTGGCAGACCACGTTCTGAAAGCACCGCAATGTCATCCGATATTGCATCCAATGGTGATGGCGATACCACTGCAATTGTTCGCCTATCACTGTGCCTTGGCTCTCGGTCGCGATGTAGATCAACCAAGAAACCTTGCAAAAAGTGTCACTGTAGAATGAAAAAATCCCGGCGCAGAGCCTGCGCCGGGATTGTGGGTGATGCAACCGTCAGTTAGCGCCAGACGATCGTGCGTTGCATTTCTCCTCCCTTCATTCGCATTGTGTCATCCACATGAAACTCCTGATAAAGAGGCGGCATGGCAGAATCCTGGAACCAGACAACGCCAACGACCGAATCAAACTCATTCGTCACCTGCATTGAATGACTGAATACACCATCGTTCATCTCTCCCCGCACGTTGCAGCTATCGTAATCAACATCAAACGCATCACCTTCCGCATCGTAGCCGGTGCAAATCGAAACTGACGCCTTTTTCCCTCTCGCTTCCTCGATGTCAAACTCAATATCGATAGTGCGCGCGGTATCAAAGCTAAAGTTTTGATCAACTTGCAGAGTGGCCGTATCGACCACAGCTGGCAGCGCGGCACCTATCTCAGGCACCTGGATGTCGGTCGCTGGGATGTCAGGTACCTGGGTGTCAGGCACTTGAGTTACATCGGGCGAATTTGCGTCACCCGAGCCTCCAGAGCCTCCCCCGCAAGCAGCGAGTAGTGCAGACATCATTATTGCAACTGTTTTCCGTTTCATCATTATTGCACTCCTAGTGACTAAAGATCAGTTCAGGGGAAGTATGCTCAGGGTTGTACCAGTAAGCATTGCTTGCACCGCTCGATTCTGCGTAACTCTGGAACAAGTGATAGGCATGACCAACATCGTGGTACTCGATCGGGTACGCCCAACGGGTACCGACTTCCAGAGCCCACGGCAAGCCGCTTTTGGTTTGGAAGAAACGCTGATCGGCAGGGCTTGAGGCATCATCGCCCTGAGCACCAAACAAGCCCATATCAAATGCTTCTGTAGGCGCATGGTTTTTCAGATGTATCTCGTAGCCGCGACCCGGGGCTTCTACGAAATGGCCACCGTGCCAGGCACCAGGCGTTGCAAACAGAAATGGGTCGTATGCGCCTTTCAGATCGGCATCGACTGGCTCCAACATCGGGATGGTAGCCTTGAAGCTCATCTGAACCTTGCCCCCGCAACCCGGTTCGGTGCGGTAGAACAAACACAGCTCGCCCGAATTAACATAGTCCCAAAGGTTGTATGTCACCAGCAGAATCGCTTCATCACGACCGGCCTCAAGTGGCATCCAGCTATCGATGGTCTTGCCATTGATCGCCAGCTCGACGTTGTCACTGTCGACTTGCGAACGTTTTACCCCGGGCAAGCGGATTGCAAAACCATTGTGGTATGCGGCGCCAACAGCAGCGATCTCACCTGCAATATCAACACGAGTGACACCGACTGTCTTGCGGTGAGTGGCTGT
This sequence comes from uncultured Granulosicoccaceae bacterium, assembly GCA_937951215.1. Taxonomy (GTDB): domain Bacteria; phylum Pseudomonadota; class Gammaproteobacteria; order Granulosicoccales; family Granulosicoccaceae; genus CALFCE01. Next base: position 513 of record CALFCE010000274.1, on the reverse strand, counting down.
GCGCAGGTAAGCCACCAGATCGTTCATGTCGTAATCACCCTCGTACGGCCAATTGTCTTCGAATGCTACCGTGGTCCAACCGGTAGATGACGGGTAGTAATTAACCATGCTGTCTTCTTCGATGATCTTGACCTGATAGTCTTCGACCTCACCATCAGCCGCGCCACCGTTCGGCTCCAGACCAGCGCTTGAGGACAATCTAAAACGTGCCCAGGTCTCACCCTGTTTGACACCAAAAGGAACGTCCACATAAACAGCTTGTTTACCAGCTTGCACACCGATATCCGTCATGATCTGGTCACTCGCATCAAAAACACCGTCCTGACCAACGTCAACCCAGGCATTCATGAATCCGGCTCCGGATGCATTGACTATGACGACGGCCGTTTGCGCCTCAACCATCTGCGTTGCGAAGGAGATACCATCTTCATCATCAATTTGTTCATTGTTGTCATCTGACAGTGGGTAGGCAAAACTGTCGGATTCGCCGTCGACACTCGAACCCAGATACAG
>CALFCE010000273.1 GCA_937951215.1 uncultured Granulosicoccaceae bacterium | reverse complement strand
GGGATATATCAGCATTGATTCGCCGGTATCCAGGGCATTGATAAAGAAACGTATTGGTGATGAGGTTGACGTAAAGGTGGGTGAAAAGGTGCTGCACTATGAGGTTACCGGTATTAGCTATGGAGACCTCTAGTTCGTTCTCTTATGCAAAGCGCGATTAGTGGCCGGGTAAATCCGGCAACGTGAAACCAGGCCATACAAGATCAGCAATAGTCCCAGCGCGCCCATACCGAACGGTGATAATGAGCCGGCTTTCGGCCCGGAGCTGTTGCTTGAGGGCAACACATCCCACACAAAATTCTGGCTGCCAGTCTCAAAGCTGTCGCTGGCACTGATAGTCACACTGAATTCCCCTGTATTGGACGGCCTGCCCGTGATCAAGCCCGCGGGGTTAATGGCCAGTCCATCCGGCAGACCACCTGCCTGATAGTCAAGTGCATCTCCGTCTTCATCGGTGATATTCAGCCGTAGTGAAATTTCCTCACCAACCGTGCTGGTCTGTTTGCCGGGATTGAAAACTCGGGGTGGACTGTTATCGACGATGCCAGTGTGTCCTGGCGTTGAAGCTGACAGATTGCGCGCTTGCATGACAAACCCGTCCCAATGAGAATGCATGGTTTGGCGGTCCTCATTACGGGGTACATGATGAAATGCGACCCGGTGCCAGACAACGATGTCTTCGTTTAGCAGTGATTCGTTGTCAACAAATTGAAGAATATTTTCATCACAATTAGGATTGAACTTGGCGTTTTCGCTAACGAAGCGCTCACAATCTTTTTGCCGTGTCACAAAGAAATCAAAATCAGTAAAAGGCTCAGTAATCGACCTGACTAACTTGTGGCCATAGTGTCTTGGTGTGATCTCGTAGCTTGCAGCTCCAAGTCTGCTATCTGTGTTGATCGAGCTGATCTGCCATGACAGCATTTCTTCTGGCAAGATTTTACGTGCTGTCTCTTCTGTAAAGACGGTTTCCTTTCTGCTCCGCCTGCCCTCTGCGTCCAACGGGAAGCTGACTTCACTGACGAGATCGTCAGTGCCGCTTTCACCCAAATCAAAATCGATTCGCCAGTAATAATTGTGTGTATGGGACAGCCAGGATTTATCGGGTACACCGGATAGTTCTCGACCAAATGGAGATTGCGGCCAATCGTCGCTTCGCTGCAAGGCACCTGCGGCACCAATACTGGGTTGCACTGACCCATCATCGAAAAATTTCCAGGTAACCAGGTAGGCGTAGGATCCAACCTGAGACACTGAAAACAGGGTCAAGCTGCTGCCGGCACGTGATTCCTGCGTCGTTCTGTAAAAATCGTCGCCAATGTTGATCATTTTGCAGAGTCCGGGTCGGCCCTGTACGTTGATCAATTCTCCGGCTGGACAATCATTTTCATCCAGCGTACTCATGTAGCCTGCGCCGAGCCCAAACTGGGTGATGTCATTGTAGGTCACATTGGCATCATCGTAGGCAACGTGCAGTTGCGATAATCGCAGACTGCTGAATATCGGTATCGACTCTGCTGATGGGGGTTGAAAGGAGACTTCGCTGAGAACGATATTTTCACGTTTCCTGGATTCCCAACACATTTGCCAGCTGGCGCCGTTGCTCAGCGTTTCGGAAATTTGATGTTCACCAGGGCAGGTAAGTTCCGCTGCCTGCGCCACTCCAGACCCGATAAGGAGCAGCCCGAACAGGGCCAATCGAAGCAATAGTTTGCAGCGAGTGTATTCGACAAAGACAGTTGTTAAGGTGTTCATTGGTCGGGCGGAGTAAACGGTGTATGTGCCGACCAATCGAACGGTATTACCTTGAATCCCGTATAGCGACTGCGTATGGCGGGGTAGTCTTCTGCAGATGCATTAAAGTGTGATGCAAGGCTGAACCAGATTACCGGATCAGCATTCTCCAGGGATTCGCCATCGGTATAGTAGTCGAGGCTTCTGCCACATTCAGTGGCAACGAGCGTGTTGGCCGACGCCAGCTGTTCGCAATCGCGCTGCCTGGTAACCGCCAAATCAAATTGGGTCCAATTGTGCCTGCGACTCCGATATTTCAAACCGGCTGTTTGTGGGTCCAGATAGTAGCCAATGCGATTAACATTGTCTGGTCCCGACGCTTGTGCTGCATCTCTGATGCGCCAGCCGCGAAAAGATTCCCGATCAACATCACGCAATGCTTCAGTTGACAGTCGACGTACCATGAGCGGTCTGCGTACGACATCGGTCACGTTGGCTGGAAATTCAAATTCTTCCACGATGTCATTGTCCGGCGTGTCGTTAATATTGAAATCGAGGCGCCAGGTGTAGAGCAGAGTGGCATTGGCAAACTGCAGCGTTTGTTGAGATGGAGTGATTATTGAAGAGGCATATTGTGGATCGGTAGCCTGTTTGTTAAGACGACCGCCAAACGCAATCTCCGGTGTGATTTCTCCGTCTTCACTGAAGCGCCAGATGACCTGATAAACATGACTGCCAATCCGTGACCAGGCGTGGAGTGAAATTTCACGTCTTCGCTGTGAAAGGCTGTTTCTGACACGTGTCAGATTATTGATATCGCGAATTCGAACACAAGCTGCTGCGCTATCAACCTGATTGGGGTTGATCGAAGCCTGAAGAATTTGCCCGTCTGAACAATTGCTCGCCAGCGGAGCCAGGTGCTGCTGGCCACCCAGACCGGGGTCGGAGGCCAGATGCAACGCGACTGGATCTTCATCGTATTTGAAAAGAATCTGCGCAACGGAGGCTTGTTGCAATACTTTTCGTTGTGTTTCCCCAGGAGCGGTGTAATAGACATCCTTGACAAGCAGCCCCTGATTTTTATCGATAGACCAGCAAAATTCCCATGCTGCACCAGAATCGAATTGATGCTGGTATGCGACATCGTTTGCAGGCAGGTTGCAACTATCCGCCGCCCAGACTGGTGACGCGTTTTGCAAACTCCATGCTACCAACGCAAGAAAAACAGCGATAGTCATCCTGTAAGACAGTGTAGCCATCTTCATTGTTGCCAGTCCGTGAACAGCTGGCCGGTGTTGAGATTGACGACAGGTTCTATCGAGAAGTTGAAATAATCATCGGTAAACAATGACACGATAGCGCAACGCTGTTGCAGGCAGTCAGCGGCAGGAGGCAAGTCTGACTGACTTGGGTTTGGCTGCCATATGGACACTTTCATTTGTACGTCGCGCAGAGTCTGTACCGCCTGTGAGAAATGTCTTTGCATTTCCGAATCCACAGCGCTCAACACTGAGCTGTCGCCAGACAAGCGCTCCTTGACATAGTTTTGCTCGTTTTGATTCAACGGTAAGTGATTGCTGTTGACCAGCTGACTTGACGCCGTTTCGTTGTTGTCAAGGTTGATGATTTGCAGATAGGTTTTGCCACTGTTATAGCTATAGACAAAGACTTCGACCATTCGTGGATCAGCCAATGTGTTGTTCTTGGTCTCACGGTTTTCAACCAACAGAACTTGTTCGCCTTGCATGGCCGGCGAAGTTCCGGGCTGCAGGGCGTTTGTTGCTGATGCGCCGCTATCTTCCACAAAGGTCGATGGCTGTGTACTGGCAGAGAAATCAGATCGGCGCGGTATTGATGATGGTGTTGTTGAGTGCGCTGACGATGCGTCGGTGCCTGCAGCCAGCGACGCTTCAATGGAAAGCACTGCGAGACTGGCAGCTGTGGATTGTTCATCGGCTGTAAGCGGTGCTTGCCAGGCGCTATGGAGCGTGGTGCAGAACAGCATCAACAGAGCACATGGCCATGCAGGTCTCATGTTCTGCCTGCCGCTCCCGGCGGGACGGCAAGTGCCGCTCTGACCCACGACCCGGCCTTGTTGCAGGTATTGGGTAATCCAACGCTGCAGCATTGAAAAATTAATGGCTGGCATGAGTTCAGAGTTGCTGTTTCAGGTTATTCATAAGTCAAGTCGAGCGGACAACACGGCCAAAGCCATTTTTTCAC
>CALFCE010000272.1 GCA_937951215.1 uncultured Granulosicoccaceae bacterium | reverse complement strand
ACTGCCAATTTCAAGTGCCCATGGCAAACCATTTTCCGTCTGGTAGTAAAGACCTTTTTCCGGTACCGAGGCATCATCAGCCACTTGTGCAAACAGTGATGGGTCGAAGGCTTCGGTTGGCTCCTGATTCTTCAGATGAATTTCATATCCGCGACCAGGGGCTGTGACAAAATGACCACCGTGCCAGGCTCCGGGGGTAGCGAACAGAAACGGATCAAGCAAACCATCCAATTCAGTGTCTACCGGACCGTGCATTGGAATAGATGCGCTGAAAGACATCTGAATATCAGAACCACAGCCAGGCTCGGTTCGATAGTAAAGACACAGCTCGCCTGAATCAACGTAGTCCCATAAATTGTAAGTCACCATTATGATGGCTTCTTCTCGACCCTGTTCAAGCGGCGAAAAGTCAGTGATTTCATTGCCATTTATTTGCAGCTTTATATTCTCGGCGTCTACCATTGAGCGCTTAACACCAGGCAGTCTGATGGCAAAACCATTGTGATAGGCCGCACCGACTGCAGACACCATGGCTTTCAGGTCTACACGAGTTACACCGGCGTTCTTTTTGTGAATAGCCGAACGCATGTGTACAACCAGATCATTCATGTCGTAATCACCTTCATACGGCCAGTTGTCTTCGAATGCCACCGTGGTCCAACCAGTTGATGACGGGTAGTAATTTACCGTGGACTCTTCTTCGATGATCTTGACCTGATAGTCTTCGACCTCACCATCTGCCGCGCCCCCGTTCGGTTCCAGACCGGCGCTTGAGGACAATCTGAAGCGTGCCCAGGTCTCACCCTGTTTGGCACCAAAGGGAACGTCCACATAAACGGCTTGTTTACCTGCCTGTACACCGATATCCGTCATGATCTGGTCACTCGCATCGAAAACACCATCCTGGCCAACGTCAACCCAGGCATTCATGAATCCGGCTGCGGATGCATTGACTATGACGACGGCCGTTTGCGCCTCAACCATCTGCGTTGCGAAGGAGATACCATCTTCATCATCAATTTGTTCGTTGTTGTCATCTGACAGTGGGTAGGCAAAACTGTCGGATTCGCCGTCGACACTTGACCCCAGATACAGATCGGGATTCGAATCAAGGCCATGACGGGCCCCGTTGCTGGCAAGATAGCTGCCGTAGGTGTCAGGAGCGTCTCCAAAATCGATCGATATTTCTGACTGATCTATAACAGGAGCCAGGGCACAGCGTGAACCATCATTGATACTGGAAGCGGGGCCACTCGCAAATAACTGTGCGTTATAGTCACCAGCTGTAACACCGATTTTGAATATTTTTCCGTCTGAATTTCTACCGATGTACAGGTTTCCATCAGGGTCAAAGTAAGCCGCACCAAAACCGCCACTTTCGCCAGTCTGGGCCAGGATACTATGGTCACCAGTCACCAGGTCAATTTGATAAAGCTCGCCAGTATGACTTACTGCATAACCCAACTCATCGGCCGGGTTGATCGCCATATCGGCAACCTGCATGTTAAGTGTCCTCCCGTCGATTACCTGTTCCATTTTCAGGTAATCAGCGGATGTCGTATCGAGATTAATTGAGTAGAGACCAAAACTGATTCCGCGACGATAAACATAATACTTGTTGTTGCTGGGATGAACATCACCAACATAGAAACCGGACGAACCGGAAATATTATCGATCTGAAGTGGCTCAACTTGCCAGTCGTTGTGAACTCTTACGGGAAGGCCAAATTCGTAACCCCATCCGTAAATATATTGATCTTCAGGATTAAATCCCAGGGCATTGACAGATCCGCGGGTGCCCATGTCAGACGACAGAAGTTTATAATCGCCGGTGACAAGATTGACAGCATAAGTTTCGGCTATAGAACTTTGGGTCAGAAAGGCCTGAGCGGGACATTCCGCAAAGGGCTCCGCCCCAACGGACTGAGCCAGCAGCAGTGCCGGTATTGCAAACAGTTTTTTCATGCAACAGTTCCTTGTTGTCTATGGCTGCGCCACCCAAGGTGCAGGCTCGCAGAGAGAGAATACGTGACAGGGCTGTAACGGCTGTGGGATTAGCCGAATTCAGTTACCCCCGACAGGTAAATTGACAAATGCGAGGTGTGTTGCCAAAAAGCAGGTTTTACAATTTGCGATGAATCCAGCGGATTTTCATCAAATCAAGCCCCATCGAAATGGAATCATTCAGAAGAGACAATGTAGAACCGTCATCGTGCTTCCATACAACAGGCACCTCGGCAATCCTGTAGCCCAATTTCATTGCAATATGCAAGTGCTCGACATCAAAGCAAAAACCATAGGTTTTTTGCCGCGAAGCGACCTCACGCGCTACCTCTCTCCTATAGGCCTTAAAACCACACTGACTGTCTTTTACGTGAAGTAGGCCCAGCATCCTGGCAAACGTATTGAAACCTCGACTGAGTACCATTCGAAGCAGGCTACGCCCGCTCACATCGGATTCCTGCAAATTTCGGGAGCCAATAACAACATCGTAGCCTTCATCAAACTTGCTCAACAGTTTTTGAATTTCAGTGATGGGGGTTGAGGTATCGGCATCAGTAAAAACAATTATATCTCCCTGAGCCAGCAGCAATCCTTTCGCTATCGAATACCCCTTGCCAACATTTTTTATGTTTTCTTCAAGACTGCCAGTGTTCTGGGATTTGATCGTTTTACCGTACACATCAACAAATTTGATAATTTCAGCACTCAAATCACTACTGCCATCATCGATGACCAACACATCTGATTGATAGCTTTGCAGGCTTAAATAGTCTTTGATATTGTACAAAGATCCAGCTATTCGCTCTTGCTCGTTATAAACCGGAATCACGATGGTGACGCTGGGCTTGCTTGGTTCTTGCTCAGACATCTACAAACTCCGCTGCAGGAGATTTCGATGGTTCCACATCTAAATCATTTTCACCCTTTTTAGCATTGGATGATTTTCTGCGTGCTGGAAAATGTTTTTGGGATGAGATAGTGACACCGACCACAATTAACAATACTCCGACTGTTTTCTGCAATGTGAAGCTCTCATCCAGACCGGGCCATGTACAAGCCCAGATATAAACCAGCACATATCCAAGGCTCAATAAGGGGTAGGCAAAGCTCAAATCATACCTCTTCAGCGCGTGTATCCATACCAGCACCGAGAACAGGTAAACACCTATTCCACCACTCAACAACCAGGCGCGCGATGGTGTTTCCCAAAGGGTAAGCGGCAGTTGGTACCAGGACATTTGCGACAAACCCTGAAGCCCTGCTTTCATCAGCAACTGCCCAATCGCACCGCCGGCAATGCCCAGCACCAGAGCGATAAAAAAACTATTCATGGATTGATTTCGCCTGGGTTGATTTCGCCTGGATTGATTTCGCCGACCAGCAAACCGATTCCTGCGATTATCAAAAAGGCACCAACCCATCGGTGCAGGGGTATCTGTTCATCAAAAAATAACTTGGCTGCTATCATTACTACCACATAGCTCAAACTCAGCAGGGGGTAAGCTATACTGACATCGAGACGTGCCAAGACCACCAACCACAACAACAATCCGATTCCCAGCAGTACCAGACTGATTAGAAAATCCCTGTGTTTTAACAACAATCCATACACCACGCCCCGATCTGCGACCGCCTCAACACTCGCAAGCGAGCGTAGTGCAGCCCTTTTCTCAAATATCTGGGCTGCGCTAGTACAACAAATTGTTAAAACCACCAAAAAAAACAAACTCACCATTGTTAGTCCAGCATTTTCCCCAATGCCGTTTGAAGAAAACCGACAAAGTACACATAAAATTGGGTACCTCTATCAACAACCACTCTTCGCACTACGCATCCCCGCGATGCATCGCATACATACTCAAGACCTTTATCGGCCTGCCGGGGGTTACCTGCAACCTGTGTTGCAATTCACATCTTGAATATGGTCAGTGGCTTGACGATACTATTCTGTACCACTGAATTTCATGCTTCTGTCACCTCCCAGCTGATACAAACTCAAACGGCCCGTCGTATTGCTGCTCAACAGGTTTGTCAGCTGGTAAGGTTGATCGAGTATCAACTGATAGCCTCTAATCGCCAGTATTTTTCTAAACTCCGCATTACGCTCGGGATGAACCTGATCATTGAGCAACACAACCGAGAACTTTCGATCCCAGAGGGCATCTTTGACATCATCCAGTGAATGGTGGCCATCGTCATCATTGTCAAGCCACCCGGTTTCGCTCAGATTTTGCTGCGGCACCTTGCCATAGAGCAGATAGCGAAATAAATAGGGGTCTTCACTTAAGACGGTGATGTCGGATCCGTTCCAATGCCCGTCTTGCAATGGTTCAGACTGAAGTTGCGTGGAGCCGTTGACTGTCACATTTCCATTCGCCGTGAGCAAATGCTGCTTGTGCAACAGCCCACTCATATCCGGGAAACCTGATTCAGCATCCCGCAATTGACCAAAATTTAACGCTGCATAAGTCAACAACAGCACTGGCAAAAGCCCGACGCTAATGGCCTTGGCGAGTATCCCCCTGTCAGCTGCGGCTTGCTGTATGGCGTTCACCACCGTCACGATTACCCAGGCCGCGGCCGGTACCAAAAACAGCGCTGTCAAGCTCAGGTGTTTATGCAGCGAAATCAGATTACTACCGACCAGGTGATAGGCAAACAAAGGGCTGGCAAATAACAATAACAGCATCAGGCGAAGCATCACTTCGCGCTGCTGGTTTTTTTGCCCTATATCAACCTGCGTAAGGCCAGGCTTGAAGACAACGACCAATACGGCGGCTAGCCACAACCCCAACAATAACCCGCTATCACTCAAGGTACGTGCAACAATATCTGTGCGTGTGGTATTGGCTCCATGTGTGCCCACAAGTTGGTTTTGGTATAGCACCAGTAAATCAGGCCAGTTCAACCCTATATAACCACCAATCACTACACTTCCCGCCAGCACCCCGACCAAGGCAGCGCCGGGGGCCAGGGCAAGCATCAGCAAGGCGACCAGCGGCAAGTAGGCAAGCAAGGTATATTTCGATAACGCAGCCGCGACCAAAAGCAACGCTCCAGCTACCAGCCACAAGCACCAGAGCAAAGAATAGCGAGAGGATTTTGGTGCCAGGCAAACTTTAAGCAGCGGCGGCAAAGCAAGCGCCAGTAGCGTAAAACTGACAATATCGTAGGTAGTGAGTCGGCTGATAAAAATATGGTTGGCCGTAAGGGCGAGCAACACAGCCGAGAGCAAGGCAATTTTTCCAGAGCCCCACAATTCAAAAGCAAACCAATAAATTGCGGCAATCGAAACCAATCCCAATATCGCAGCAAGCGACCTTGCCGAGACCAGCCCGGCAGCCGGGTTGTCGGTCGCTTCGGGTACACCAGCCAGACGTTCGGCCCAACCGTACAGATACCAATTGAAATCAGCACCAAAGACGTATTGCAAGGTCGGCCACTGCTGACCATCAAGCAGCATTCTGCCGATAAACAGGTAGTCATATTCATCCATATGACCACTGCTGAAATTCAGGGACAGTCGCAGCCACACGGCCAGCAAGGAGGCAGTAATCAGCAACAGCGCAAAAACCCGCGCGGAGGTGGCAGCCGGGCTTTCAGGACGGATTGGAACAGTTGGGCTATTTGACACAGTGCTATGAGCACCCGGTGGTTTGAACGACAACCGGGGATCCTCCGATTTCCCACGAATGTGCTGAAGTTATCGGCTTGATTCGCCATAGCTCCACGCAAAAGCGTAGACAGCTGTCACGCAGTTCACGGATCAAAGTCGACTCTTAGCTGGTGAAAACGGACCTGGTAGACAGAACAAGCGCTTGTCGATGGAGCTGCTGCAGCCCGGGCAGGCAGCTCAATGTCACCAACTCAATGTCACTCATTGTCAGTTTATTTAGCCACCGCTCCAAACCCTCCCGCACCGGGGGTCTGCATCACAAAAGTGTCTCCAGGCGAAACATCAACAGCATCAATTCCCTTTAGTGCAACGACGCTGCCATCTGCCCGCTCAACCCATTCCTTGCCAACCTCTCCGGGTTCTCCGCCGTCTACGCCAAACGGTGCAACACGTCGATGCCCGCACAGCAGAGTCACTGTCATCGCTTCAAAGAATGTGACCTTGCGTGTAATACCCTCGCCACCGCAGTGTCGCCCGATCCCGCCCGATCCACGCCGGATGGAAAATTCTTCGACACGGACTGGAAATCGCCATTCAAGAACCTCCGGATCTGTACTGCGGGTATTGGTCATATGCGTTTGTATTGCCGAGCAGCCATCGAAGTCGGGGCCGGCACCTGATCCACCGCAGATCGTTTCATAATTTTGCAATCGTTCGTTACCCCAGACAAAGTTGTTCATTGTTGCCTGACTGCCAGCGATGACGCCGAGCGCACCATACACTGCGTTACACATCGCTTGACTGACTTCGGTGTTGCCGGCAATGACAGCTGACGGATACTCCGCATTGATCATACTGCCTTTGGGGGCAATGATAGTCAGCGGTTTGAAGCAACCCTCGTTAAGCGGAATCGGGTTGTCGACCAGAGTTCTGAACACATACAGCACCACAGCCCTGCACACCGCAAAAGGGGCATTGTAGTTCAGCGGATCTTTTTCCGAGGTACCAGTAAAATCAATAACCGCTTCGCGCGCCTCCCGATCTACGCTGATGGCCACATTGATGCGTGCACCACTGTCAAGCTCGTAGCTGAAACTGCCTTCTTTCATCGCAGTAATAACACGACGCACGCACTCTTCAGCATTGTCTTGCACGTGCTGCATATAGGCCTGAACCACGGGTAACCCGAACTGATCAATCATCTTGCGGATTTCCTGAGCGCCGGTTGCATTGGCTGCCACCTGCGCAGATAGATCCGCCATATTTTCATCGATGTTGCGACAGGGATATTTACCGCTGGCAAGCAGTTCCCTCGTCTGCTCCTCACGCATCACGCCTTCAGCAACCAGCTTGAAGTTGTCAATCAGCACGCCCTCATCTTCAATATGGCTACTATCTGGTGGCGCAGAACCGGGTGTACGACCACCGATATCAGCATGATGACCGCGCGACGCCACATAGAACAATACGGCAGTATCAGCTTGATCCCAGACAGGCGTCACCACAGTAACATCAGGTAAATGAGTACCGCCGTTGAAAGGTGCATTCAACATGTAGACATCACCCGGTCTCATTGATCCCTGATTGAGTCGAATGATGGTCAGTATGGATTCACTCATGGAACCCAGGTGGACCGGAACATGGGGTGCATTGGCGACAAGGTTGCCATCGGCATCAAACACAGCACAGGAAAAATCCAGACGCTCTTTGATGTTGACCGAGTAGGCCGTGTTGGCAAGCGTTGCGCCCATTTGCTCTGCTATGTTCATAAACAGATTGTTGAACACCTCAAGCATAATCGGGTCAGCATCTGTGCCTACAGATTGAGCTGATTGCAAAGGTGCCACGCGAGTCAACAAGAGCTGGCCGCCACTATCAAGCCTGGCTTGCCAGCCAGCCTCAACAATGGTGGTGGCAGTTTGTTCCCTGATCACCGCTGGCCCGGTCAGGGTCTGCCCGACGGCGAGAGCATCGCGATCATAGAGCGGTGTGTCCGCTTCCTTACCCTCGGAAACCATCTGCACCATAGCGACTGGCTCAGCATCACTGCCCGCTGTATCAAGTTCGATCATGTCAGCGGACTCGGTAGCCCCGATGGCTTCAACGCTTATTGCCTCAATCACCAGATCACGATCGCCAGCGGAAAATCCGTAGCGAGTCATGTGAGCAGTTTCAAAGCGCGCGCGCATCTCGGCTTCGGTACCAAACTCGACTTCCAGCGGCATAAAGGAACCCGGGTAGCGCAGGTGTACCCGGCGTACCACCTCGATTGCACCATCATCTATGCCCTGACCTGACACCTCATGCCAGGCCGAATCAGCCAGTACGTCCAACTCGCGCGAAGCCTGTTCGACCTGTTGGATGCTTTTTTCGAATTGCTGTTCGCGCAAGGCACGAATTTCAGCCAGCCCCATTCCATAGGCTGACAACACACCGGCAAAAGGATGTAACAGGACGCTTTTCATTCCCAGCGCATCAGCCACACCACAGGCATGTTGGCCACCCGCACCACCAAAACAATTCAATGTATAACGCGTAACATCATAGCCACGCTGCACCGAGATTTTTTTTATCGCATTGGCCATGTTTTCAACAGCGATACGCAAGAAACCGTTGGCAACCTGTTGGCCGGTCATCGGCTCATCACCGGTTTCATCGGCAATTTGACGAGCCAGCTGGGCAAATTTCTCCACCACACAGTCTCGATCCAGCGGCTGATCTGCATTCGGACCAAACACAGCCGGAAAATGTTCCGGCTGCAACTTGCCAAGCATCACATTGCAATCTGTCACAGTCAGTGGACCACCACGGCGATAACAGGCAGGCCCGGGATTCGCGCCCGCACTATCCGGCCCAACCTGAAAACGCCCTTCACTGAATTTCAGAATGGACCCGCCTCCGGCGGCGACGGTATGAATGTTCATCATGGGTGCCCGCATACGCACACCGGCAACTTCAGTCTCAAAGCTCCGTTCATAGTCACCGGCATAGTGACAGACGTCGGTTGAGGTTCCACCCATATCGAAACCGATTAAACGATGCTGGCCCGCCAACTGGCCGGTTTTTACCATGCCCACAACCCCACCTGCCGGGCCAGACAAAATAGCGTCCTTACCCTGGAACAGGTTGGCGTCTGTCAATCCACCATTGGATTGCATAAACAACAGACGCTCGACACCACCCTTATCGGCGTCCAGCGCATTTCTGACCTGATCGACATAGCGACGCAGTATCGGCGACAGGTAGGCATCGGTAACCGTCGTGTCGCCCCGGCTGACAAGCTTCATCAAAGGAGAAGTCTGGCTTGATGTGGATATCTGGGTAAAACCGACCTCTGCTGCTACCTTGGCCAAAGCCTGCTCATGCGATGGGTTCTTGTAACCGTGCATCAATGCAATCGCAACCGACCGGATACCGCTATCGTAGTGTTCCTGCAAGGCTGCGCTTGCTCCAGCTATATCAAGTTCACGCACGACCTCTCCAGCAGCGTCTACCCGTTCCTCAACCTCCGCGACCTGTTCATAAAGTAATTCGGGTAATTCAATATGCAGGTCAAATAAGGTGGGGCGGGCCTGATACCCGATTCTCAGCAAATCACCGAAGCCCTTGGTGATCAACAACAAGGTGCGATCACCCTTGCGCTCCAGTAGCGCGTTGGTGGCAACCGTGGTGCCCATTTTTACAGCTTGAATGGTGTGCGCAGGAATCGCATCAGCAGGTGACAAATCCAGCAGATCGCGAATACCCTGCACTGCTGCGTCCTGGTACTGCTCCGGATTTTCAGACAGAAGCTTTCTGGTAGCTAGCGACCCGTCGGGTCGGCGAGCGACCACATCAGTGAATGTGCCGCCACGGTCAATCCAGAATTGCCACATCAGCCAAGAGTCTCCATTGTTGGGGGTTTATGTGTCATTGATTCGATGCCCAGTTTCTGCAAGATTCGGGTTTCTGCAAGATCAGGTTACTGCAAGATCAGACGACAAAACGCCTGCGCTGACTCTTGTAGTGACGCATCGTTATTGATAATAGTGATACTGGTATCTGCAGCATCGATTGAGACACGCCGCTGCAAGCGCCCGGCAAGCTCTTTTTTATCTTCTCGTCCCCGCGTTCGCAACCTGCTCTCCTGTACTTCCGCAGAGACCTGCACCAACACCGGCTTCAACCAGGGCACGACCTTGCGAGCTTCGGGTAAATATTCGCGGGAGCCGTTCATCATCAGTGTCTTGTTTTGACGCAAGCTCTCCAGCATCTGACGACTGATGCCATAGTACAGGCCGTGGGCTTGCCAATGCATGCAAAACTCACCTGCAGCCAGCATCCTGAGAAAATCTTCCTGGCTGACAGCAATATGGCGTTCACCACCAGCACCGTCAGCACGAGTTATATGGCGGCGCACAACCGTCACTTGATCCGCCAGCTGATCCACAACCGCGTCCAGCAGCGAATCCTTGCCACTACCGGATGCACCCATGACATAAAATAGTTTTCCTGATTGCATCGGTTCCCGAGTGGCGGATAGTCAAACAGGCCGCCGTGGCTTGATCGTGACCGATAGGATACTCGGGTATGAAAAAATTGAAAACTATGGAGGCATACCGGGTGCTACTCCGGCCAACGATTGGGAGTTACCGACTGATTGCCGGGCAATCGAACAGCAGGGAAGATAGACAGCTATTTTGACGCGATTACGTCAGACTCAAGCTTGCGAACGGCGAGGTGGTTGCATTCGAAGCATCAGAGCCGCACAGAGTAGCAACAGTAATACATAGCGGACGGAACCTGCACCATAGCCCAAGGGGCCCCCAACCTCTATAGCTTGCCCCAATTGCGGTTGATTTGTGGCTGGTGTGTTGGCATCGGCTTCAACAGTGGCTGTTGCGGTGGATTCTGCCTCAACACCCTGTTCCACGGCCGGCTGGGAATCCACAGGCGCTGCACTCAGCGCTTGCTCGGTCAGGGTCAGCACAAAGCGGTCCATCTCAAAACCATCATCAAACCCTGAAAACTGAACCACGTGGTAACCGGCTGACGGCACCTCGATGGTGGCAGGTCCACCGGGCTCACATCCAGTCCAGTTCCACCTTCCCGCCTCGCTACACAATTGGATACCGGCA
>CALFCE010000271.1 GCA_937951215.1 uncultured Granulosicoccaceae bacterium | reverse complement strand
GGTAGCTGTCTTTGGTCGCTGTCTCTGGTCGCTATTGAGTGATAGATAAAACAACCGACTCGGCGGTTTGACCCACCAGCTCGCGATACACGTCAGGATCCGTTGCCCCTTCAGTACCGAATACCAGTACTCGACTATCCTCGTCCAACTGCAAGGCTTGCTTCAATTCTGTTGAACCGCAGGCTTGTATCAAACCTGCCAGCCCGGTTACGCCGGATTCTCCGCTCACGACCGGGGTTTTATAGAGCGCGCCCTTGGCCAACAGTTGCATACCCAGAATCGCTGCGTGGTCCGAGATGATCAGAACATCGTCACAATCATGTAGCAGAATATCGAACGCGATAAGTGATACTTCACCGCAGGCCAGCCCGGCCATGATGGTGTCCAGTTCGCCACTGACCACCACCGGTTCGCCGCGCTTGATACTCTGGTAAATGCAGGCTGCCTGATCGGGTTCAACGATAACGATTCGTGGCGGGTTTTGTGGGTAATGCTTTCGGATACGAGCCGTGATCGCAGCGGCAAATCCACCCACACCGCCTTGCAAAAAAACATGTGTTGGCTGTACCGTGTTCAGTTGTTCCACGGCCTCATCTGCCAATACCGTATATCCTCGCATCACATCAGCAGGTATTTCGAGATAGCCGGGGTAGGATGTATCAGACACGACCGTGCGCCCCAACCGATCCGCTTCGTTTGCCGCGATGCGCACAGAATCATCATAATTACCCTCTATTCGCAACACCTTTGCGCCGTAGCGCTCGATGGCTTCCCGTCTGCCTTCGCTGACTTCGCTGTGAATGTAGATAACGCATTGACAATGGAAGCGCTGTGCACCCCAGGCCACTGAGCGCCCGTGATTACCGTCAGTGGCACAACTGACAGTGTGGTTCTGAGTGATATGGGCAAACTCACCGCTGGTCAGGTCCTTGAGAGTCAGCTCGCGATCAAGCTCGTCACCAATCTCCTTGTCGAGTTTTTGCAACAGAATTCGGGACACCGCATAAGCACCACCCAGTGCTTTGAAACTACCCAGGCCAAATCGGGGTGCTTCGTCTTTGTAGTAGACGGAGGCAAGGCCGATGCCTTCTGCACAGGAGCCGAGATCAAGCAGCGGGGTGGTCTCGTAGCCCGGCCATTGACTGATTTGCTCGCGCGCGATTTGGCAATCTGTGTCCAGTAGCGGATCCGGTGCAGTCCGTTTCCCGTAGTGTTTGAAATTATTGCTGACCAGCTCATAAGGCAACTGCGGATTAGCGAGGGACTCGATACTGATGCTATCGGGTGTGTGGCTGGAGGAATTGCTCATAGAGTTTCAATCATTGGATGAGTACAAGGTGTCGATAGTGACTGGCCTGCAGGGATTATCTGCGATAGAGCCGCCGAGGTCCATCAGTGCAAAGGATCGCTGCTTTTGCCTTCACTTTACCCGGGAGTGCAAAAGCTTCGGTCGGTTGGCATAGGAGCATTGTCTGTGATGGGGTATATTGCGTGCTACACCCAGCGCGCCCAAGGGCTTGGAACGGGTGGCATGATCTTTAGCGCTGGCAGGTATTGGTGACAGCGGATTGAAAAACACTACTCGTTGTTTTTACTAAGTTTTTATACACAGATTTGCAGTAAATGTCCTATAACATTAGTAGCTGTTACACGGCAGGTGTACAACGCGAACAAAGGTCCCCGAGCATCCATCGTTCGGGTTCCGGACAAATTCTATGATACGAAATCAGGCAGAAGCTGAGCACGAAGCCCGCTCTTGGCGATTTTCACATGCGATTGTCAGACAGCCCTCGCTGAGTGTCAGCGCCGGGCTACGCACCGGTAGCCACGCTGACCCGGATCCGGCGCAGTTTCGGCTTGATCATGCAGCCTACGTCAACGCCTTGCGAGATACCGGGGCCACCATCATTGAGCTGCCACCGCTCGAGAACTTCCCTGATTCGGTGTTTGTTGAAGACCCGGTTTTATGTCTTGCCGGCACCGCCATAGTATTAAGACCCGGAGCACCGAGTCGCATAGGAGAGGCTGCGGCAATAGCACCCTCACTGGAAACTGTTTTTGAAAACGTACTACACCTGCCCGGCGAGGGTTTTGTTGATGGAGGTGATCTGCTGGCCACCGACCACGAGTTGTTTGCAGGTTTGTCGGCCCGTACTGACGAAGCAGGACTGCAGGCCCTGACTGAATTGATTGAACCTCTTGGATACCCTGTTCGTAAAGTCAATACACCGCCAGAAATTCTTCACTTCAAGACCGATTGTGGATTGCTGGATTCCAATACCATTTTTTCCAGCCGGACTCTGGCCGCGACGGATTGCTTTGACGGTTACCGTGTGATTATCGCACCCGAGGGCGAGGAGGCAGCAGCTAACTTGATTAGATTCAACGACAAGGTCATGGTTAGCAACGGCTATCCGAAAACAATGGCATTACTGGCGCAAGAAGGTTACCAGGTGGTTCCGCTTGCCAACGGCGAGGCTGAGAAAATCGATGGTGGTCTGTCGTGCATGTCCCTGCGCTTCAGCCTCTAATCGGTAAAAAAAGCCAGAGCTACTTTATCCGGAGCCAAGGTTAACTGTTGCCTGTGAGTCAATTCACCCTCAATCTGCGTTGTCACGTTTTTGCAGTTATTGCAGCCATGCTGTCGGCTTGTGCAGAGTTGCCATTCATTCCGCTGTCGATGGTCAGTTTGCAGGCTAGCTCTGAACCGGGCTGTTCGGACTCCGAATACCGGCAACAGCTCATCGCCAGCGCCAACAGTGGAGATGCCGTAGCGCAGGGTACTCTGGGAGACTGTCTGGTGGCTGATGAGCGGTTGGCTGAAGCGGAGCTGTGGTACCAGCGATCTGCGGCTCAGGGTGCAGTACATGCGCAGTACAATCTTGCCTTACTCTATTCTCGTGGGTTTGAAGGTCATGCGGTCGATCCGGAGTCGGCGGCAGTTAACTTCCGCAAGGCGGCAGATCAAGGCTATGCTCCAGCGCAATTCAACCTCGCCTTGATGTTGAGCCGGGGAGAAGGTGTGGCACAAAACAAAACAGAAGCGGCCGACTGGTATGAAAAAGCCGCGACCAACGGTGATGCCAGGGCAGCCTATAACCTGGCTTGGCTGTATTACACCGGCGATGGTGTAGAGCAGAGCGATAAACTCACCTTGCGCTGGTATGAAAGAGCGGCTGAACTGGGTGATACCAATGCGATGGTCAGAACAGGTTATGCCTACTATGCCGGGATCGGTGCCAAGAAAAATGACAAACTCGCCCGTCAGTGGTACCGACTGGCTGCAGAGCTCGGTGTTGCCGATGCGCAGTTTAATCTGGCTGCGATGTATCTTGAGTCTGACGGACTTCAAACCGACAACGCTCGTGCCCGTGAATTGTTGCAGTTGGCTGCCGAGCAGGGCCACGGTAAAGCGGCGGCAGTACTTTGCAAGGTGGCTGGTGAATGCGAGGCACTGCAGAAATTGCAGTAGGCGATCCAGGGACCAACGGACCAGAGGACCAGAGGACCAGAGGCAGGCCTGAGACAACACACAAGTCAGCTCAGCTCAATTCCAGCCTGCTTTCCTTGCAAAACAAGTAACCATCCGCTTTTCTGTTAGATCGCAAAACCCAACCGTTACGACCATCCAGCTGCAATCGGGTGCGCAGGTGGCTTATTTTGGTGTCTACCCGGCGACGACTGTCAATCAGGTTTACCTTCCACACATCAGTCAGCAGATCATGTCTTGACAGAGGTTTGTCATGGTGCAGGAACAGATACTCGATCAATCTGAAATCCAGATCAGACAGGCGAATGGATTGTCCGCGGTAGCGCACTTCCAGCAACCTCCGGTACAGGACATAGGGAGGAAAATCCCTGATCTGTACGCTATCCAGATGCCGGCAACGTCTTCGCAGCGCATCAAAGCGGGCGTCCAGGACTGCATCGGTGGAGTCGAGTTCAAATACCCAATCAGCACCCTGAATCAAAGCCTTTGCTCGTTTTACGGGGTCATACGCCGACATCAACAACAACACCATGGGTTTGATGTTCAGATGCCGCAGTGAGTCGAGCAACGCCGAAGTAAGTGCTTCGTCTTTGGCATCATGAGCGCCAACGATAAGCAGCACATCCTTGTCACCGGTGAATTGGTTTATTGCCAGTCGACTGATTCTTTCGCTTTCAGCCGGGGGCGGGCGTATCGCTTTTTGTGAGACCGGATTATCTTTCAGCGGTGTATTTACCGCTTCGCCTTGCTCGGGTTTCGCGGAGTTCGCCCGACTGGGTGGTAACGAGTCGGCTGGTAAACTGCCGCGAGCAGAAGGTTGCCTGGAAGAAGGGGGAGGAGATGTCTCAAGCGTAGAAATAACGTGAATTTTGCCCGCTGATTCCCAGCGTGCGATCACCGCGCGAAAGGCGAGGTGGTGTGTAAAGGTCACGACTCGAATACCTTTGTTGTACAACTTACTACACCTTTTAATACAGCTTGTCCAGTATACGGGATCTGTTGGTCCAATGGTGAACCGATTTTGCTTTTCAGTAAATTCGGGTGTTGACAAGCCATGAACTACAATCAACGGTTAATCGAGAGCGCCGGTATTGAGGACCAACAAATGAATGAATCTTCCACCTCCTGTTTTGAAATTCACTCTGATACACGCAGGGCTTTGATCACGGCGATCGGTGCTGAATTGCAGTCGATACGCGCTAAAGGTAGCGATGAAGAATTTATGTGGCAGGGCGACCCTGCCGTATGGAGTGGTCGCGCACCGATATTGTTTCCGGTTGTGGGCAGGCTCGCCGATTCCACCCTGCAACACGATGGGCGCCGCTTCGATATGCCGCAACATGGATTTGTGCGTAAAACGGCGTTTGCTGCAGTGCCTGTATCGGACAATGAAATATCGTTTGAGCTCGCTGCCAGCGAAACATCACTGGAGCATTATCCGTGGAAATTTATGCTACGGGTTACTTTCAAGCTGGAAGGTAACGTTCTGCAGATAGCCTATTCGATAGAAAACCGGGATGAAAGTACACTTTATTTTAATATCGGTTCGCATCCAGCCTTTCGATTACCATGCGACCCGGAAGATAACGCTGCAGTTAATCATGAAGACTACTTTATTCATTTTAATAGCAGCGAAAGCCTGGAAACCTACCAGATTGTTGATGGCTTGCTGCAAAAGCCACCACGCTCTTTCCCTTTACAAGACAATCGTATTCAGTTGACCAGATCGCTTTTTGATGATGATGCTCTGGTATTTATGGATATCAACTCAACTGAGGTTTCACTGTGCCACCGGAAAACGGGCAATCGGGTGGTGGTGGGCACCGGCGGAGCTCCTCATCTCGGGATTTGGTCGAAGCCCGCAGCTGAGTATGTGTGTATTGAGCCCTGGTGGGGTTACGCGGATTTCAGCGATGTTGCTGCAGGTAAGAGCTCAGCGGAAATTATGGACAAGCCATCGATACAAATGCTCCCGCCCGGTGGCAGCTTTGAGACCAGCATCAGCATTGCAACTCACGAGGCTTGAGTGGCTTCAAACTGGCTGACATCAGGCAGCCAGTTTGCCCAAAAACACTTTCCCGAAAACGTTTTCCCCAGAACGTTTCCCTAGAACGTTTCCCTAGAACGTTTCCCTTAGAACGTTTCCCCATATTCGTTTTGAATGACCGGTTTCAATAACCGGTTTCCATAAACCGGGCTGCTATGGCGTCAGGGCAGGGTCGTTGTCCCCATCAGGCTGCGATCAATTTCACGTGCCGCTTCTCGTCCTTCGTTGATTGCCCATACAACCAGTGATTGTCCGCGGCGGCAATCACCAGCTGCAAACACCCCATCAATGTCCGTGTTGTACTGGCCGTATGCCGCCTGGTAATTGGATCTCTCGTCATAGCCCAATCCAAGGGGGTCGGAGCAAGCATGTTCAGGCCCGAGAAAACCCATGGCCAGCAACACAAGATCGGCATCCCAATGTCGCTCACTATTGGCGATGGTTTCGAATTTGCCTTCCTTGAATTCAACTTCCACTGTTTTAACGCCAGTCAGTTGCCCATTTTTGCCAACAAATTCGGTGGAGGATATTTTGTAAACACGAGGATCGACACCGAACACACTACTGGATTCTTCGTGCCCATAATCGGTGCGCAGGATTTTGGGCCAACTCGGCCAGGGGTTGTTGTTGTCGCGTGTCTCTGGGGGCTGGGGAAACAACTCAAAGTTGACCAGGCTTCGGCAACCGTGTCGAATCGAGGTGCCGATGCAATCCGTACCGGTATCACCACCACCGATGACAATGACATCTTTGTCTTTTGCAGAAATATAGTTGCCATCGCCATGGCTGGAATCCAGCAGGCTTCTGGTATTGGCCGTCAGGAATTCCATCGCAAAATGAACACCTTTCAGATCGCGCCCCGGAATCGGCAGATCCCTGGGTACCGTGGCACCTGTAGTCAGCAACACCGCATCATGTGTTTCTTTGAGCTGTCTGACATCAACCGTATCATCAGCGCCATCACCCACTGATTGCCCGGTTCTGAACTGAACGCCTTCGGCCTTTAGCAAATCAACTCTGCGTTGCACTACGTGCTGCTTGTCGAGTTTCATGTTGGGAATGCCGTACATCAACAAACCGCCAATGCGGTCTTCCCGTTCGTAGACAGTCACTGTATGCCCAGCGCTGTTAAGCTGGGCGGCGGCTGCAAG
>CALFCE010000270.1 GCA_937951215.1 uncultured Granulosicoccaceae bacterium | reverse complement strand
GATAAAGGGAGGCCCGGTATCCAACATGAACTAATAGGGTTATTCTGCCACTAACCTATGGTGGCAAAGCCTGGTGATAAAGCAAACTAGTAGAACCAACTAGTAAAGCCAACTAGTAAAGCCAACTAGTAAAGCCAACTGGGCAAGGTTTTATAACCCCTAATTCCAGAGCCAGATGGGTACCGATATTGTCATCCGATCATATGTCGGGTGCAATAGAAGCAAATCTGAAGCCGCCACTGCAAGGAACTACTACAGGGATTTCAGAATGATGGCTGGCGCCGACTACTCCTTTATCATTTTTTCATTCAATCGCGGTGTACACCTGCAGAACTGCGTGAGCTCGATCGAGCGTCACGCGCCACAGGTCGATTTACACATCATCGATGATGACAGTGACGATCCGCAGACTGTGGATATCCTTGACCGTCTGTCGAAGCGGCATAGGGTCAAGGTTGTCAGGGCTGGCAAACCGACTGGTTCGAAAGTCGGCGGACTCTACGTCAACATGCAGTCGGCACTCGATAGTCTGCCTGATAACCATCTGTTCAGCCTGTTTCAGGATGACATGCAGATGGTGC
Source organism: uncultured Granulosicoccaceae bacterium (assembly GCA_937951215.1). Taxonomy (GTDB): domain Bacteria; phylum Pseudomonadota; class Gammaproteobacteria; order Granulosicoccales; family Granulosicoccaceae; genus CALFCE01. The sequence goes on along the minus strand of CALFCE010000270.1, from coordinate 9,636 downwards.
GCGATCTTGAAGATCAGGATATCGAAGCCATGCATTCATACTTTGATGATGATGAACGCAATGGATTTCTCGCTCACGTATTCATGCGCGGCTACCGCCGCCAGAGTCTGGGGCCACTATTGCGCTATGACTCGAAAACAAGGATCTATACCCGCAAATCAACCAAACCCAGTGGCACAAGTCATTTCGCTGCGATCCATACGAGCCGTACCGACCGACTTCGTAACGTCGGCTACCGTTATGCTGATAGTGAAAAGCTGAACAATGCCAGAGCGAGCGAGTTCTTCGCCGCTATGGGGGCGCTGCGGGATCCCTTTGCTTCCTGCCTCCCTGCTGTGCCAGTTTATCGGTACGGTATGAACACATGGTGCCAACGGCTGGCGGTCCGTCTAAGCCATGCTGGCTTGTATCCAATTGTACCGCTAAGCGTGGAAGCCATTGCGGCGCTGCGCGAACGAGACCCGACGACGGCATTGCCCTGGTCTGAAGACTTCCTGGTCACTGATCCTCCTGCTCCTGCAGGACCATGGACTTACAGTGGCTTCCAGGGCCGCCGTTGGCTCAAGAACTTCAACCGTGTGGAGGTTGAACTCAGGGGCTTATTCAAGAACCCACGTGCCCATTACAATAGAAGTAAGGAACACCCCTCCAAGGTGCATGAGGATGCTGGCTGACTTAGCGAAAACAAGTTGTGAATGTAGTGAGGATTTCAGCACTGCTCAATCAGACGGGTAGCATGTATATGAAATCACCTATCGCTGTATTACTAGAATCTACTTGTGTTGATATTGAAGACAGCCTGGAAAATGTTCTAGAGCGTCACCGTTTGGATGAAGATGACGATAGGTCGATTTTCAATCATCATTGGGATTATTGGCTCTTTTCGGAAGCTGACCAATTTGATGATCCGGAGATTAAAGTTCGCTATCCTGGTATCTCTGGTGAATTTTTGAAAAATGCAAGTTATGTTAAAAATTTGCCTCTGAACTATTCAACAACAGGAGTAGTAACGTACGACGGGATATGGATTGATCTGCAAGATTTCGGGTGGCGTATGATGTCAGAACCATCCAGCAAAAATGGAAGAGCAAAAAGACTTTGGGGTGCCGCACTCAGAGGCATCCTGGAAGAATACAACAATGATATTTGTGTAAACGTGGTTGTTCATTGTTAAAAAGTAACTTGGTATTTTCACGTAAAAATTGATTCGAGTACCCTCGGGCCTGACAAGGCGTTGTACAAGACAAATCCAGGGCTCGCAGATATCTACTTGAACGCTGTGTCAGCTTTGACATAGCACCAACTGTGTTCTTCGATGACTACACCTCGCAATCCTTCGGTGTGGAAGACCAAGATACAGAGGTTCGGTTTTTGATGCCGGGTGCTAGTTTCCCATCAAGAGATAATTCATAAATTGCTGCATAACTAAACTTTACGTTGATAAGCTGTTATGTCGTGAAACGACTGAACTGAAGATGATGTAGAGGCTAAGTATGATTATTGTCCTTAATGGTTACCCTGGGGTTGGTAAACTTACTATCGGACGGGAATTGATCGATCAGATTGAGGGTCGTCTGTTAGACATACACACCGTCTACAATGTTGCGTTCGCGCTGACTGAATTCAAGTCGCCGGAATTCCGCGCAACAGTAGAGAAGATTGAAAAGATTGCTCATGATCTGATCTATAAACTTCCACCCCGGCAACCCGTCGTTTTGACAACTGTTCTTGCGGGAAACGAAGGAGATTCCGACTGGGGGGATGATGAATGGGGGCGCATTGAGGAACTCGGGAAGATGCGCCCCCCGCTCTGCGTCGTACATGTCCACTGTGATCTGAAAGAGAACATTGAACGGATAAAATCAGTGCAGCGCGATAGGAAAAGAAAAATACGCGATCCCGACATGGCATTGCGCAACCAGACTGAAGCAAAGCCATTGTACGGCATGGGCGCCAGTTACCTTCTGAAGCTTGACACTACCGGTCTGACCCCTCACGAATCTGCCGCAACCATAGCGGAATGGCTTCCGGAAGTTCGCTAAGGACGATCCTGCGATCAAACGGAACCGGCACTTATGGTGCTTGTTCGATCACTGCTACAAACCCGATTGTAATTGTCGACATACCATGAGACATTGACTGAACCCTGCCAAGCGGTTGCAAAGCGGGCAGGGGTACGTCCGCATCACCTTGTCTACAGAACGGAAAAGAGCTACTTGCATTGAATTAGGCGATATATTTTTTTCACAACAAGCAACATCCCGCAACAATGTATGTCGATGAGGTTATGCAGTATTTGAATGCTTTGCTAACGAATGCCGATGCGGCCCCAGCACTCAATCACAGGTGTCGAAGAGCTGACTTAAACCTGACTGTTACGCAGACAATATCTCAGATACACCATATCACCAGCAACGAAACTCTCGTAAACGGGTGTTCCAGCAAGCCCTGCAAACTGGCCAAAGGTCCCCGACAACCAACTTCCAACGTGTGTTTGAATGAGTAACTGCTTACGCTGACTGTCTGCTTTCATCGCTGACACCACATTAGCCGTGATATCGCTGACGTCAATGGTTTCAAAGCCACTGATTTCAAGCTGGCGATTCAGTAAATCAATCTCTTCAACTGCACGAAAATCTGCAAACAGGAAATAACCACCAGGTTTCAGGACTCGCCGAGCTTCGCTGAAGAATTTATCCGCAGAAGCGTAGCAATGAGATGACTCAACGTTGATTACGACGCCAAACTGATCGTCGTCAAATGGCAGTGACTCAGCGTAGCCGTGGTGAAAATGCAGCCTGCTGGCGTGGTGACGTTGGCGGCATAGTTTAACAGCCTTGCTGGAGAAGTCGACACCGTGCACTGTTGCCGGAGAATGGTAGTGCGCTATAAAGGAAGCGCCACCTCCACGACCGCTACCGACTTCGAGCACATCTTTGCCACTGAGATCGACTCCCGACACAACGGCCTCATAAAGCTGAATACAATGCCTGTCCGGTTCGTCAGCTGGGTCGAGTTGAAGCATCGTCGAGCCATCATCCGGTAGAAACCCGTAGTTCATAAACGACCATTCAGTCTGATGGTATTTGGCAATGTGTTGGTACCAGCGTTGCCATGCCCAGCGGCGAAAGCTCGGAAAGCGTTCAGAGAGTTTGATGAAAGCGTTAATTAGCACTGCGGTAGTCCATATATTGATTGGTGCACAACACACTTTGGCGCTGATGACCTTGGTATATCGTTACGGTGCTCGATTTAAAAAAACGTCGTCAGGGTGTTTAACCAAATACCATGACCAGGTGCTGAAGAAAAAATCGGAGCTCCTGCGTGACTCCTGATTGCAAACTGATATCAAAGTCGATATAGGTACAGCGCGGAGTATAGCTAAATATACAGTTTGTCGGGCGCTACCTATTGTTTGAGTTGTTTGTATTTCAAATTCAGAAACGAGAGTTTCTTTGCATAATGTATCGACAGCCAATCATTGAATACAACGGTTGCGGCCTTTGAATATGTTACCGGCACTGAAGAATATTCTGTATGCTTTGATTTATACTTGGCGGAATATCATAAGAGCAGCCTTAGCGGCTGGAGGTAATAGATTGTGTTTTCTGAGGTAACGGTGTGACAAGGCCCGTGGTCGGTATTATTGGCAACTCCCACCATCTGGAGCAAAGGTTTCACGTTCAGATTGGGGGTGAAAGAAACTTTCGGGCGATCGCCGAGGTCGCTGATGCCTTGCCGTTGTTGTTTGCCAGCATTCCTGAAGTAACCGACATCGCCTCTCTTCTCGATACTGTTGATGGTGTACTTCTCACAGGTGCCCGTGCAAACGTACATCCGGCTTTGTTTGATGAAGCGGTTACACCAGCCTATGAGCCGTTCGACACAAACAGGGATTCCACTGCGCTGGCTCTGGTGGAAAACTGTGTTGCTCGAGGCATTCCGCTTTTCGGTATATGTCGTGGGTTGCAAGAAATGAATGTCGCCTTTGGCGGAACATTGCATCCCGAAATACGTGACCTCCCAGGTAGAATTAATCATCGAATGCCAAGGCTGGAAAACGGTGATATCCATCCGGATATTGAGTATGTCTTTGGCGACAGACACGATGTATTGCTGAGCCCTGGTGGTTATTTCTCCAAGCTGTATGGCAAGGATACTATCCGGGTCAATTCGCTTCACGGGCAAGGCATACTACAGCCGGGCAAACGAATTGTTGTCGAGGGTATTGCAGATGATTCGACCGTTGAAGCTATCCGGATCGATGAAGCCAAGGGATTTGCGGTGGGTGTTCAATGGCACGCAGAGTACGACCCTCAGACCAACCCGGTAAATGAGCGATTGTTTAAGGCTTTTGGCAAAGCGCTCAGGGAACAGAAAAGCTGAAGCCGCTTTCAGGGTTGCGGAAGCGGCCACCTTTGAGCGACCGGGTCACCGCTAGAATCGATCCTTGATTTCTCCTGAGTTTTTGCACAGTTCCTGCGCATTTGGATCCGATAATTACTCCGTGGTCAAGACAATCACTAGCGACGAAACAGTCACATGCACTGCAAGCGCTAACTCAATTAAAACGACAGGAGCCTAACATGAAAACCGAAATCCAACATACCCGAAAGAACGGTAGTGCACAGGTAACACTGGCTGCAGTATTGTTACTCGGTTTTGGTACAGCACACGCCTTCGGAATGAAGTCCTTAACACTTACGGATACTGACGGTGATGGTGTCATTTCCGCTGACGAAATAAGGGACGCCCGGGATATCAGAAAGCAGGAAATGCTGACTCAATTTGATACTGATGGAAACGGAGAATTATCCAGGGACGAGCGCAAAGCCATGAAACAGAGTAAGCGTGCCGATAAAATAGCAGCCTATGATGCCAATGGTGATGGTGAGCTATCTCGCAGTGAGCGACGTGCTGCAAGAGATGCGCAAGAGGATGCTCTGGATCTGCAACTGGACGTCAATGGTGATGGTGTCGTTTCAGAACTCGAAAGTGCCGGCTTCGATGAGGTGCGCAAGGAACGAAAAGGCCGCCGGGGGCATGGTCACTCAAAACGTGGAAAGCGAGGCGGAGAGAGTGAAGAGTCAGCTGAAGAAACCACTGATGATTCGGGTGTTTAACGCGGGAGTTTGGTCAGTAATGAATCTGAGGCATGAATCTGGAAGAACCCTATATCAGTTGTGCTGACAGAAGTTCATGTGGTGAATCAGCAAGGTAAAAACAAAAACACGAGAGAAAAATCAAAGCCGGTGCCCATGGTGCCGGCTTTTTTGTTTAAAAAGCCGGACATACTAGCTTCTGACAACCCGACCGAGGCAGGTGTACTCTGAAGCCTTGTGCTTTTGGTAACTGGGTTTGTCAACCGATAACGCTTTAATGGTTGAGGCCAGCCCTTTCAGGTAGTTGGCGGCAATTATTTTTTGCTCAGGTTGTAGATTGTTGATTGTGCGAGTCGCATAAGACTCCCATAGCAAGCGATTATGGGACCTCGCCTTGCTTCCCCAATCGTTCAAAGTTTGCCTTCTTCTATCAATATAGGTAACCAGCAAATCGTCAAAATTTGCGTGTTCGCGCTTTTCCAGTAGCTGGTAGAAATCTGCATCTAGCTCGTCTCTCAACTCGCCGAACGGTTTTTCGGGTTTGACCCTGTCATTCATTGTACTTCTGAGATCGGCCAGTTGGGCTGCATTCAAGTCAAAGTTGATAAAGCCAAGGTAGCGCTTGATTTGCTGAACTCTGGTTGCTACCGCCTCGTTTTTGGTCTTGCTACGTTCCTGATTCCTGGATGCTCTGGCAACCAAACGGGCTTCTTTAATCTGAGTGATTTGCTCGTCACTCAAGCTCTTTAGAATGTCGGTGGCTGCATCGATTGGGTTGCAGCTCCCCACATTGGAGGTGAATATCGTTAGTGTATTGCTCCAGCGTTTGACATCTTCAGTGAGCACATCTTCGGGGTCATTCAGTCGATTGGAAAATTCCGCAAGTAGTAGCCGATAACTTTCAAGTTGGGTTTGGCGATGCCACAGGTGAAAGTGATCAGCCAGATCTTGAATTCTCTGCACCTGCTCTTGATCAAAATCGGCGTATGCTAAAAACCGGTCTTCGAATCTGTCATCAAAAGAATTATAGAGTGGGCGCAATATCAGTTTGCTGTTAGTGCAAGCTGTGCAGCTGAAACAGAATAAAACTATAAAAATCAATTGTTTACTAGCAGGAAAATTCGTAAAAGGAAATATTACTGCGCCCTGCAATGTTTTCATTCCCATAGCTGAATGTTCCGTCCAGATTCTGGATATTCGTAAGTAGTGCAACTCTGTTTAGATACCCGATTTCCATGGATGACTGTAGCGATGCTGATAATATATGTACGCCTTTTTATTAAAAGGTCACATTACAAAGCGTATATTAAGTTGGGCTTGATTCGGGCGAAACTCAACCGGTATACCGGACAGTTTGCTTGCGCTGGAAAGAAAAACAAAACGCTCGATTACGCTCAAGGGGACCTCGTTGAGCGAAGCCAATAATCACTACTCGGTGTTGTCAATGGCTCTGGTCGGTTTAGGGTCTGTGTTGGTAATGGAAGGCTCGGTTGAGGCTGCCATAGCGAAGAAATAGCTGGTAAAGGCGTTGTCTGGCTCCGATTTTGGTTATCTTGAGCTTGAACTGAACCCGCGGGACAGTCACCCGTCACTCGTCGCAAGAGCATTTTTGGCTTTTCTAACTGAACGTTGTCGTTAATAGCTTCTTGTTACCAGCCGGGCACACTGGTGGAATTAGATCAATCCAAACACCGTCTGTGCCGTCAAGCCCGGGTATATACATTCAGTGTGTATATTTTCGCTTTCCTCGATCGTGTACTCCGACGATATCGGTAATAGGAATTGGCTTGCCAATGCCATAGCCTTGCAGGTAGTCCACCTCAAATTCTGCGAGGATATCTGCTATGGCATCATTTTCGACAAACTCAGCAACACTCTTCATATCCAGCGTTTTGGCAAGGTTTGCGATTGCTGACACCATTTTTCGGTCGTTTTCATTGTGCTCTATGTCTTTGATCAAACTCCCATCAATTTTCAGGTAGTCCACCTTGAAGTTTTTTAAATAGCAAAATGACGAAAGTCCACTGCCAAAATCGTCGAGAGAGAAACGGCATCCTAATTGGCGTAATTCGTTTACAAGTTCCGAAGCGGTATCAAAGTTTGAAACCAATGTTGTTTCTGTAATTTCAAAACCAATGGAAGAAGGGGGAATCGAATATTCTGCTAATTTGGCCTTTATAAAGTCTACCAATGTTCTGTCAGTCAGTGTCTTCCCTGACAGATTTATCGCATAGGTGAAGTTAAATCCATTTTGCAAATGTGTTTGTATCATTTTGCAACTCTCGGTAATCACCCAACGGTCTATATCGGTCATTAAGCGATAGCGTTCCGCTACCGGTATAAATTTTATCGGTGGGATAATGGATCCGTCTTCACTCAGCATCCTGACCAGGATTTCATAGTGTGAGACCGAGTGGTCCAGAGTGTTCGATATTGGTTGAGCATACAATACGAACCGATCCCCGCTTAATGCCTGCTCGATCGATGAAGCGTTGATCGTATCTCCCATCGGATCTGCGTTTTTATGATTCGCAGGGTCAAATACCTGTACGTGATTACGCCCCAGCTCCTTCGCTTCGTAGCAGGCAATATCTATCTGACTCATCAGCTCGTCAATCGCTGGACTTTCGCTATCCAGTTTGACTACTCCAACGCTGGCACTAACGTTGTAGAATCTCCCATTACTGGTAAAACTGTAGTGACGTAAATTATCGAGCAGTTTGGTAATTCGCTTCAATCCTGTTTCAATCGTGCAGTCATTCAATACCAGACCGAACTCATCACCACCCAGCCTGCCAATCAAGTCGCCCTCAACCATATTTGAAGACAAGGCTTCTGCTATTTCACAAAGCAATCTGTCACCAGCTGCATGTCCTTCGGAGTCATTCACGATCTTGAACTCATCGAGATCGATAAAAGCCAATACTGCAGATGCATAATTGCTTTTGCAGTTGAAGTAGATTTGTTCGAGCTTTCTGTTGAACTCTCTACGATTCGGCAGGCCTGTCAAGTCATCCACGGTTGCGTGGAGGTGGAGCTTGTCTGTCAGCTTCCGATTTTCCGTGATATTTTTAGCTATCCCTCGATAGCCCACATAGTTGTTTTCGTCATCAAAAGCCGGACGTCCGCTGATAGTGAAATAGCGGACTTCACCACTGGCTAATTGAAAGCAGATTTCCAGATCATGACATTCTGTCCGTTGTTCAATGGATTTAAAAAATACCTCTTTCAACTGCGCTGGAAAGAGCCCGCCGAAACTTTCTTCATGATGTTTACCCAGGTAGCCACTTGCAAAGTGCCCCGTCAGTGCATCGAATGAGTTCGATAGATAGGTCAACTTGCAGGCAGGATTAAATTCAAAAAACCAGTCTGCTGCTGCTTCTGCGAAATCTCGAAACCTCTGTTCGTTTGAACGTAACTCCAACTCCACGTTTTTCATTTCGGAGATGTCTTCCATGGTTTTAAGACAACTACCATCCGGGAATCGTTGCTCAGTTATTCGAAACCACTGATCGTTGGCTTTTTGTACCTCAAACGGGCCACTCGGATTGTGAAAACGATGTACCCTGTCCCGCACCCATTCATCGACTTTACCCGCTTCCGGGGTGATAATTCCTTTTTCTATCTGAATGCGAATACAGCGCTCAAATTGCAATCCTGGTTTAAGCTCGTCGTCGAGGAACCAATGTAATTTTCGATAGGTGTCGTTGAATGCGACGATACGATCATTTTCATCAAATAGAGCGAAAGACCCACTGAAGGAGTCAATAGCTTGCACAAAACGCTTGTTGGCTTGATCAACAGCGTTTTTATAGTTTACAAGGTCCGAGATATCGATGGCGGTGCCCCGATAACCTGCAACACGCCCGTCACACAATACTGGATAACCACTGCACCTAACGGGTATGTTTCTGTCGCCAAGCTCGAGTAGATATTCAACGTCACGGAACAGATCATTGCTATTGATGCTGGACTGATAGTTATTCCAATCGCTGTCCGATGCGTTTTTTCCGGCAAGGTCAATGTGTGATTTGCCAAGGAAAAACTCACGTTTTACGCCGTAAAGTTGTTCGACGCTGTCAGATACGTTAACCAGGATCAGATTTTCATCGGCCTCCCAGGTCCAATCGCAAGCAGCGTGTATAAAGGTTTCCAGTTCATCAACCTTCTTTTGAATCGCTGCCAGATTGTGTGAAGCTGATTGGGAAACATCCGCTGAGTGAGTGGAAAGGCCGATGACGGGGGAGGGTGCGATTCCTTGCTTTGGAAATAATACCCTGATGTTATTGTGACTCTCATCTCCGTTTCGCATATCGAACCTTCCCTGGCTTACCACTTGTGTTTGTGGTTATCGTCCGCTGGAGGTCTCAAATTGATTTGAGGTTGTGAATTGGGTCGCTCATCCTCTCGAAAACCTATCTCAAAATTAATCGTGAACCGGTAAATCCTGTTGCAATTGACAGTTATGACGCCGGGTTCAGTGGAGCGTATCTTCCTGACCCTTATCGCGATGGCCTTATCTCTCTGCGATAGC
>CALFCE010000269.1 GCA_937951215.1 uncultured Granulosicoccaceae bacterium | reverse complement strand
TCGGAGACTACTGATTTTAGTGAGTACATCGATTCGAGCCGAGCATTGACTGGCTTGTCGTATCAGTACCAGCACCAGGAGGGCACTGCGTTTGTTGACAGCTTTACGCGTGTGTCAGCGCAGATGTCAATTTCTGCCCCTGAAACCGGCAGCCGTCCAATCACAGTTTCTGTTGAACCTGCGCTGGAACGAGTGGCGAGCTATTCACCGGCAATTGCTCAAAAAACCATCACCGAAGGTGGACGTTTGACGATAACCGACGAGCAGTTCAATACGGTCACGGTTGATATTGGAGGAAATGCGGGCCAAGCGCAGTCAAGCTCTGCCGCACAACCGGCAATCACGGTTTGGTCATTTGATGTACAGGGTAATCGTCAACAATGCACTGCACCCTTCGATAAACTGGGTTTCGATCAAATACGGTGGGATACTGTCAGGTAGTCAAAACCACCTATCATCCCATCCCGCGGCCTGCCACCCGCTCACTCCCACAACACATTCTTTGCTCCCGAACCACATTCGACATGCCGCCCGCACCGCATCGTCACTTCCGAATCACATTCGACACTCCCGCACCGCTCGTCACTCCCGCACACCGCTCGTCACTCCCGCGAAGGCGGGAGTCTAATGTCGGAAACTTGCCTGTAGTTTTATTAACCTGTCGTAAAAATCGTTGACCCGGTCGTTGATCTTGACTCCAGTGCATCGTGCGCTTTGGCAGCATCTTCCAATTTGAAGCGTTGATTTATCGCGATCTTTACCGCACCGCTTCTGACCACTTCGAATAACTCATTTGCCATAAGCTGCATATTGTCCGGATCGGCGATGTAGGTCATTAGTGTTGGCCGTGTGGCATACAATGATCCTTTCGCGGCCAGCATCCCGAAATTAAAGTCGGTCACAGGACCCGACGCATTGCCGAAGCTTACCAGCAATCCTCTGGGTGACAGGCAATCGAGGGACGGCTCGACCATCGCCTTGCCTATGGAGTCATACACCACCGGTACACCTTTGCCATCGGTTAGCTCCCTGACTCTTTCAGCAACATTTTCGGTTTTATATAAAATAGTGTGATCGCAGCCATTGGCTTTGGCCAGCTCGGCTTTTTCCTCTGTCCCGACCGTGCCGATAATTGTTGCGCCCAGATGCTTTAGCCACTGACAGGCGATCAGGCCGACACCACCGGCTGCAGCATGGAAAAGCACCGTATCGCCGGCTTTGACTTCATAGGTTTGCCGGATCAGATACTGCACGGTCAGACCCTGCAACATCATTGCGGCAGCCGTATCAAACGGGATGTCATCGGGTAATCTGACAACGGCTTTTGCCGGCATTACTCTGTCTGTGGCATACGCACCGAGCGGCGGGCCGGCATAGGCAATGCGATCACCGGGTGAAAAATCAGAGACGCCATCACCCGTATCGGTGACCACACCAGCCCCTTCCATACCGATGATAAACGGGAACTTGTCTATCGGGTAAAGACCAGTGCGAAAATAGACATCGATATAATTTAGTCCGATCGCCTCTTGATGAATGGCAATTTCCCCGGGGCCGGGGTCTTTGACGTCGATACTTTCATAGTTAAGTTCTTCTGAGCCGCCTGCGCGGTTGATGGTGATGGCATGTGGCATAGATTCCTCGCTATCTGAGTCTTGGGAGCTTGGTGGCGGCTATTGCTTCCAGCCTAAAATAACCTGCAATATCAACAGAATGGCCAGCAAGAATAACACGCCCCTGACAATTTTCCGGAACGTTGTTGACGGGATACGATCACGTAGTCGAACACCCACCAGCAAAGCGCAAAAGCCCGCCAGTGCAAGCGGCGCTGTCGACAGCAACAACCCGGGACCGATAGTGCCTTTAAGTCCAAACACCAGCATTTGAGATAGTTTACCGCTGAGAAAGCACAGGTTGAACATTTGCACCATGGTATTTTTACTCAGGGATAAACTCAGAGAGTAAATAATCAATACCGGAACCATGACATTGGTAGTCCCCGCGGCGAACCCGGCAACCAGGCCCACCAGTGGCATTGTGACGCCTGGATTTCTGGACAGGAACGCAAACGAGGTGGGGTTAAAATAGTGGCTTGCCAGAAAGAGCAGAGTGAGTAACGCAAGCAGCAGCTGAAACGGGGCAGGATCGATGGTGGCGATAACCCAAGTGCCAATAGAGCTACCGATAACCGCGTAGGTCGCGATTGGCCAGTACTCTCTGACACCGGCCAACCAACGGTCACTTTGTAGAACGCTGGCCACATTCACAACAGCAGTTGGTAGCAGAGTGATCAGTATGGCTGAGCGCACATCCAGCAGCAGTGCCAGCAGCGGCGTTGCCACCAGCGGAAAACCAAGCCCGAGAGCACCGTGTACAAAACCGGCAGCGACGATGATGAGCACAACGACGATCTGGAATTCAACAGGGAGCGCAGTCAGAGCGTTCATCAGATTACTGCATCAAGTTTGCATGGCGGTACAATGGCAATACGGTATTGCCAAAAAAAAGCTGAAGTATCGATGGGTGTCTGCAACTAGCTTGTTTGCTGTAATTCGCTGAGCCGTTCCGCTTTATAACTACCGGCAGTGTAGCGATCCGACAACACGACATCCGGACGCGGGTGTAGAAACAGGGGCAGTGATATACGGGAATTTTGCGAGGCAGAGCCGTCAGGATTGATCACCCGGTGCGTTGTTGAGGGATAGAACCCACCAGAGGCTTCTTGCAACATGTCACCGGTGTTAATGATCAGGTTGCCAAAATCACAGGGGACGTCCAGCCAGGTATTGTCTTTTGCCAGCACTTGTAAGCCCGGCTCATTGGCAGCCGGCAGAATGGTGAGCAGGTTGATATCCTCATGCGCTTGCGCGCGCACTGCTCCGGGTTCACGTTTCTCCGGTACCGGGGGATAGTGGAGGATGCGAAGCAGTGTTTCTTCAGTTCCGGCGATCATGTTGGGCAATGGTTCGGTAAAGCGCGTTTTGATATCAGCCGGTGTGTGCTTTTCAACCCATCCCAGTAATTCACCTGCAAAGGCGATCGTGTCCCGATAATAGCTTTCCGCTTCAGTCCTGAGCTGGTCGGGACATTTACCCCACGGGTAAAAATGGAAATATTCCTTCAAATCGCGTAGCGAATGCCCTTTTGCAGCTTCCGCCTGACTCGCCGGGAAGAACCCGTCATAGTTTTTTTTGTCAAACAGAAAATCGTGTTTGGATTCATCACTGAAAAACCCGTACCAGTGCTCGTAGATGGCGGTCACCCTTGATTCTGCCACCGGGTGGTTTTTCAACACGCCAAAACCCGTTTCACGCAGA
>CALFCE010000268.1 GCA_937951215.1 uncultured Granulosicoccaceae bacterium | reverse complement strand
TATTGGCGCTGACAACACGATCCGCCAGATCGTCAACAATCGCTGGATCAGGCAAACGCTGCTGTTCAGTTGCGAGATTGTCGCGAGTTGAATCAATTTGCTGAAGGGGTGTGGGCTCTTGCGGCCTATCGACCATGGATTCCTGCAGATCAAGAGGAACACCCAGAACAATGGGCTGTAGTTGCCGCCGGGCGCATTCGAAGGCAGTGTCAACTTTCAGCGGCATGAGCTTGGTGCTATGCAGAGGCCAATATTCGGCTCCGCAGGCCTCAACCAGCGGGCCCTGGTTTATTTGCTGGTTGTACCAGGGGGAGTGAAGCGGGGCTTCACCGGCAAAAATAACCAAGGGTATATTGGCTCGCACAGCAGCTGGCAAAGCGGTGAGTATCTGCGTTAATCCCGGGCCACAGGTCACGGTGGCCACCCCGACTTGCCCGGTCAAACGTGACCATGACATCGCAGCCGCTACGGCACAGTGCTCGTCACGCACATAGGTGAAATTGCACTCCCGTTCCGACATGGCAGCAGCCCAGTTCATGTTGGCGTCACCCAGTAGTGCGAAGCACTGGGACACCTGTTGCCGGATGAAACTATCGGCGAGAACTTCGAAGAGTTTTTGCTGAGCCATAGAGAACCTGACAGCATTACCAGACAGATGCGCATGTTAACATTCCCGGAGGCGCAGCAGACCTGGAATCAATATGACTCAAACTCCAATTTCCTACCATTTTTTTCGTGGTGGCAGCTCCAGAGGCCCATTCTTCAAGCGGGGAGATCTACCGGCTGATCAAACACGGTTGGCTGCTATATTAAGTTCTGTATTGGGTTCCGGGCATGCGCTGAATATCGATGGACTGGGTGGTGGCAATGCGGTAACCACCAAAGTCGCGATGCTGTCAGAATCTGCTGATGACTGGGCCGATGTGGACTACTTTTTTGCTCAGGTCAATGTGATGGAACACAATGTGGATTTCAAGCCGACCTGTGGCAACCTGATGACGGCCGTTGGCCCTGCTGCGATAGAAATGGGGTTGGTTGAGGCGGTGGATGGTGTAACAGAAGTAAAAATTCTGGCTACCAATACCGGCGCCAGAGTCGTCGCAAAAATCCAGACACCCGGTGGCAATGTTATCTATGACGGGGATACCGTGATCGATGGGGTGCCGGGATCAGCTGCACCAGTTTCATTGGATTTTATGTCCGTGACAGGGTCCTTTACTGGTGTGCTGTTGCCGACAGGCAACGCAACCGATTTGATTGAGGGTGTTGAAGTCAGTTGTGTGGACTTTGCGATGCCCATGGTGATAGCACGGGCCGAGTCCTTTGGCCTGACCGGCTACGAGTCACGCGAGGAGCTGGATGCCAACACAGATTTTTTTAGCCGAATGGAAGCTGTTCGATTGGCTGCCGCGGTCAAGATGGGGCTGGGCGATTGTCGTGAGTCGGTAACACCTAAATTTGGCTTGCTCAGTCCAGCGCGGCACGGTGGTACCTTGTCAGCACGGTATTTTATGCCCTGGTCTACTCATCCCACCATGGCCTTGACCGGTTCGCAATGTCTCGCAGCTTGTGCAGTACTCGATGACACTGTGGCGTCAGGTCTGTACAGCAAACCTCTTGAATCGCCGCATTCATTTGTGTTCGAACACCCGTTGGGGAAGATGGAAGTCACCCTGAATTTCGAGACTAGCTCTACAAAAAATGCTGAAGGCTACACACCTGTCAGTGCTGGTCTGGTGAGAACTGCCCGCAAACTGGCTCGAGGTGAGGTTTTTGTGCCAACCAGTATCTGGAATGGCAAGTGAAAGTGTTAAACTCATCAGTCTGACCATTGAACAGGGTTGCGCAAATGGCACAAGATGATGCTGAACATGATGCTCTACAGGGCGACTTGAAAAACGCAAACAATTCGGGTGTCGATTCGGTGCGGGAAAAATCAAACCCGCAAAAAGACTACGACGACATCCCGGGCACCTACGTATTTGACGGGAAACGGTGTCGGCAGGGTTATCACATGAACAAGTTTTGCAAGACACTTGATTCCGCCGAAAACCGGGCGCGTTTTAAAGCCGATCCTGCCGCCTATCTCGATCAGTTCCCGATGACTGCCGAACAGCGTCAGGCCATCGAACAGCGAGAGTGGCTGGAGATGTTGAAGTTGGGTGGCAATATTTATTACACCTTCAAGCTGGCTATTGTCGATCAACTCTCAATGCAACACGTAGGCGGGGAAATGTCTGGCATGACGGTGGATGAATTCCGGCAAATGATGATTGATGGCGGTCGGCGCTTGGATGGCAACCGCTCTATCGGTGGGGATAACTGATATGGCCGAAATTATCGCGGGAGTAGGCACCTCTCATGTACCTGCAATCGGGGCTGCATCTGACAATAACAAACAGGATGAAGCTTACTGGAAACCGGTTTTTGAGGGCTTCGGTCCGGCGCGTCAGTGGATGGAGGATAAACGCCCGGATATTGTGATCCTGGTCTACAACGATCACGCGAGTGCGTTCTCTGTTGAGCTGATTAACACTTTCGTGCTCGGTGCTGCCGATGAGTACAACCCTGCTGATGAAGGCTACGGCCCACGGGCGGTACCGCAAGTGATCGGTAATGCTGATTTTTCGTCACATATTGCAGAAAGTCTGATCATGGACGAGTTTGATATTGCTATTGCCAATGAAATGGATGTCGATCACGGTTTGTCTGTGCCACTGACCGTGATGTGTGGCAAGCCAGCGCAGTGGCCTTGTCAGGTAATTCCTTTATGTGTCAATGTCATCAAGTACCCCCAACCCACAGGGAATCGGTGTTTTAATCTTGGCAAAGCCCTGCGCAAAGCTGTCCAGTCCTACCCGGGTAACCAGCGTGTTGCGATTTTTGGTACCGGAGGCATGTCCCATCAATTGCAGGGGGAGAGAGCCGGTTTGGTGAACCCTGATTTTGACAACATGTTCCTCGATAAACTGATGACAGACCCGGTTACGTTAAGCAAAATTGGTCATACCGAGTATTTACGCGAAGCCGGTTCAGAAGGGATCGAGTTGATAATGTGGCTTATCATGCGCGGCGCCCTGTCAGACAATCTGAGAGAAGCTTATCGCTTCTATCATATTCCAGTCTCTAATACGGCTTATGGCTGTGTCATCTATGACGAGCTCTCAGCTGCTTGAGAGCTACCTGAACTGGTAGCGGCAACGTATAATAGTGCGACATCGAATGTAGTGTTGTCGTCAATCAAGACAGCGAAAAAACAACGTACCCAGATTAGATAAATCAGGAATTTTGACACCATGGCCAAGCAATCGAAAACGGTTACCTTTGACAGCAATCCCGGACGCAACGCCCAAACCTACGGTATCGCCAGAGAGCTGGGCACTGATCCGGAGCTGATCCATGAGCCGTCGGTAGGGGTCATCGGGACAAAAGGCGATAGCCAGTGCTATATGGGTGTTCAACGAAAGGTTGAAGCCATTCATGAGCAGCTGCGTGCCAGGTTGGGGCGTGAAGCCGGAAAGATGCCATTCCGCCTTGTGCAGCCCGAGTACACAGTTGCCACATCCGATGGTATGCGAAACGGCACCCGTGAAATGCGTTATTCGCTCATCGGGCGTGAAGTGACTCACGACACGGTGTGTGAGCATTTAAGTGCCAGTGGTCTGGAAGGTACCATTGCAGTTGTGGCCTGTGACAAACCTCCTGTGGGTACATTGGCAGGTATTCTGGAGCACAACCGTCCGGCGATTATCATGTCCGATGGCCCGATTCGACCGGGTATTGATTCTGTGACCGAGCAACCCATCGATATCGTTACAGGGTTCCAGGTAGCTGGTCATACCGATCCTGCCTATAAAAAACGTATCGCTCAGGAAGCCTGCCCGGGCTACGGCAGCTGTGGTGGCATGTTTACTTACAACACCATGCAAACATTTATCGGTGTTGTTGGTATGCAACCCCTCCATATGGTCGCACCTCCATCTGACGATCCTCGTCGCCTGAATGAGTTCCCTGTTGAGCTGGTAGAACTGCTTAAAGGCATGATAGAACGAGGACAAACACCTCGAGATATCGTTTCACGTGACGCCATTCGTAACGCCGTCATTGTATCGATGGCAGTGGGTGGCTCAACCAACGTACTGCTGCATGCTCCCGAGATTGCCAGAGCAGCGGGTTTTCGAAGTTTTGCTGATGATGTCATGTCACCAGAAGAATTTAATCACCTGTCGCAGCATGTGGTACCGGTCCTGACTGATGCGCGCCCGTATGGAAACTACTCAATGGTTGATATTGATCAAAAGGGCGGGGTACAGGTGATTGTCAAGGCGCTGATGGATGCAGGGCTTCTGAATGGTGATACCCAGACTTGCACTGGCGAGACGCTGGCTGAACAAATAGCCAGGCTGGAGACAGCAGAACCTGACGGTACCGTTGTTTACCCGGTTGAGAAGCCGTACAAAGCAACGGGAGGATTGCGCGTCCTGGGCGGGAATCTTTCACCAGACTACAGTTCGGTTTTGAAACTTGCTGGTGTCGAAGGCGGGCTTGAGAATAATCGCTTCGTTGGGCGGGCGCGAATTTTCAATGGTGAACAAAGTCTGCTGGACACCCTCGAGACAGCGCCGGACAGTTTTCAAAATCACGATATGGTGATCGTACGATATGAAGGGCCCAGCGGCGCTCCCGGGATGCCCGAGATGCTGGATTCCACGTCCCGTATTACCACCCTTTGTCGGGAGCGTGACATCGTTGTCGGCCTGATGACCGATGCTCGATTTTCAGGTGGCTCAGTGGGCTTGGTCATCGGTCATGTTGGCCCGGAAGCCGCGTTGGGTGGTCCGATCGCGCTGGTTGAGGACGGTGATGAAATTGTTGCTGACCTTGAAAGTAATGAACTTAATTGCACCGAGCTCAATGACCCGGACACGCTTAAAGTCAGACAGGATAATTGGGATAAAGAGGTCGCTGCCAATGGCGGAATTCATCCGCTGTGCGGAGAAGTTGATACACGGTTGCTGAATCGTATGCGCAGATCAGCCGTATCTGCTGTTTTCGGTGCCGGTATGCATCCGGACAGGGAGCTTTGGGTGCCAGAACCACGTGAGTCTTCAAAGAGCGGTTTTGTACCCGAGAACAAATACCGGGAAGGCAGCCGGAAAGCTTTCTAGCGCGGCCATTGCTGAGGGAAATATCATTAAGTAAACCCCCGACCAAGTTCCTTCCGGTCGTGAGCCTTCCAGCTGCGAACCGGAAGCGACCTTGATGAATCTGTTTCAGGCTGCCCTGCGCTCGGGGTTCCATTCGGTGGAGCTATACCACTGCAACAAGTCGTCTCCAGTCATTGGTCGTGCGACATGATAGCCCTGAACATAGTCACATCCGAATTCCTGCAGGCGTTCGAGGGTAGTTTGATCTTCCACGCCCTCGGCAGTGACGACGCATTGCAAACTGTGTCCCAGATTGATCATGGATTTTAACAACACGGAATCGCGATCAGCCAGATCCGGATCCATCACAAAGACGCGATCAATTTTCAAGTGATTGATGGGAAACTTGCGCAGGTAGGTGAAAGAGGATAATCCTGTTCCGAAATCATCGATGGCAAAGTTAATCCCCATGTCATGCAGTGCCGACATGGTTTTCAATGCTGTCGTCGGGTCGTTCATCACTGCATTTTCGGTCAACTCAAGTTCCAGCATATCGCTGGACAGATTACCGGTGTGGAGTAATTCATGGACCAGAGGGATAAGATCCGGGTCGGTCAGGTTAAGCGGAGAAAGGTTGACCGCAATGGGCAGATAAATACCCCTTGATCTCCATTCAAGGCTTTGAGCGGTGGCCGAGCGCAGTACCCAATGGGTGAGTTTGTCGATCAGACCGGACTTTTCAGCCCAGGTGACAAATTCGATGGGTGAGACTGCGCCGTATTCCGAGTCGACCCAGCGGACCAGCGCTTCGACACCTTCGATTTTATTGTTCTGAATATCGACTTTGGGTTGATAGACCAGTGACATTTCGTTGTTTTCAATTGCACCGCGCATTCTCGCCAGTAAGGACAATTTCCTGACGGAATGGGTGTCCTTTTCAGCCTGATAGTGGCAGGTCTTCCAGCTCAGATTCTTCGCTTGCGCCAGTGCGATATCCGCAAGTCGCATGAGTTCTTTTGGATCCGCTGTATCAACAGGGTATGAAGCAATGCCGATGCGGCCACTGACGTTGATCGGGACACCTTTTAATTCTTTGTGCAGTTCCAGGCTATCATGAATTCTGTTAGCCAGCCTGATGGTTTTACCGTGGTCTTCTGTTGCTGTGCTTATTATCGAGAAAACATCTGCGCTGACTCTGAATACGTTGCCATGGTCGGCCATGACTTCCGTCAAACCGGATGCGACATTTTTAAGTAACTGATCTCCCAGTTTGTATCCCAGGGTGTCGTTGACGTCTCTGAAGTTTGATAGATCCAGCACCATGACAGTTAAACCTTTATCGATCGATTGTAATGGTGGAAGCCTTTGATAAAGTATCGTTTCGAATTGCATCATGTTAGGCAACCCGGTTAGACCGTCGTGTCTCGAGTTATACTCCAATTCTCGCTGACCTTCTGTCATCTTTTCTCTGAATTTTATGGTGACATAACGGCAACTCCAAATGGCAAACCACAATACAGCTGCAAACAGGATGACCAGTTTCGAGGAAAACAGAAATGACCAAATGCTGTGTGTCATTGGAACATTGATGAGAATTGTTGCCCAAATGTCACTATTTTTTGATCCTACGGACGTCCACAAATAGTGGTTGTGATTATGGTCGAACCATCCTTGTGTGGTATCGCCGGATGACAATTCCGTAGAACGAATAGCCTCCAGTAGAAGCTGACTGACAGTGTGATCTACCAATGTCATATTTCTAGCTGAAGGGATGGTTTTCCCGGCATCGTCATGTATCAGAAGCGCTAGCGGAGCTTTGGTTGTGCTAATGACTTGCGACAACGTTTTAACCTCTGAGTCCCTGTTCTGAACTTCCAGCTCGTGTTGTTTCAATGTCAGTCTTGCGGTGACATGGTGTTCAGACAGTATCTGTTTAACATCGAGATCATGGCTCAAGTGAATAATCTGATTTGCGGAGATCAGAAAGACAATCAATAGCGGGACTGAAATGGACACATAAAGCTTAAGCCTCATTTCCTCAAAATTTGCCAGTTTGCTGTCTTTAGTTTGTGCCGGTTTGGATGTGGACAGATTCTCAATTGCATCTGTTGTTGCAGTGATAGCAGAGTTGCCTTGTGAGCTCTCCTCTGTAGCAGTACTGTGAATTTTCCGATTCCAGAGCTTGTTGACCGGGCAGTAATCGAGGATTCCGCTAGTGAGGAGTGCTCCGCCGAGAACTCCCGCGATGACACTTATGATGTGGCTGGGGGAAACGAATAATAAGCTTGATGAAAAGAGGACACCCAGGAGACCGACGGAAATCCTTGCTACCCGGTCACACAACCTTAATCCATGGCGTATAGCTAAAACGCTTCTCACTTTAATCCCTCATGTAACTCAGGCTTCCCTGAACCGCCTGACAGCGATGTGACATAAACTCCGTCAACTCTCAGATCGGCAGTAGACACTGTGAATTGAGGGTAGTAGCCAAATAGTCCAACCATTCCACAAAACAAATTTTTCCAATTCAAGATCGGTTGAATTATCAACAGTGATACATCAACCGCCCTGTAAACCGGGTGAGTTGCTCAAAAGGCGAGACACTGTCAAAATTCCTGTAGGCAGGGCGAGTGGCCTTTTAGCTATTCAGGAAAAGTCTTTGCCCTAGTTTGTCCGATTCGTAAACACTTTCGACCAGATCAAGCACTGATAAATACTCCGAGGCTGTGTTTTCATAAGACCCACCGTCGAGCATGGCTTCGACAATGTG
>CALFCE010000267.1 GCA_937951215.1 uncultured Granulosicoccaceae bacterium | reverse complement strand
CGCGACCGTATTTACCGTAATCTGTGCTGTCGGCGCAACAGGTGGTGGAACATCGTCAATGATAATGGTCGCCTCAGAACGACTGCCGATCTCGCATGCGGGCAGCGCACCAGGGCTTGCTGCTCCGGTTAATGCCACCGTAAACGACTCACCATCATCCAGCTCGATGTCGGTAGCAATCGGTATTGAAAGGCTTTGTGTGGGTCCAACGGTAAACTGAACTGACTGCGCGACATAGTCAGCCGGCGCCACAGCACTGCCATTGACTGTAGCAACATCGACAACGCACTGGCCTGTGCCCGCCGAAAGCTCGACTTCAACTACGGCACTGGTGCCTTCCTCGGCTGTGACCGCGACCGTATTTACCGTAATCTGTGCTGTCGGCGCAACAGGTGGTGGAACATCGTCAATGATAATGGTCGCCTCAGAACGACTGCCGATCTCGCATGCGGGCAGCGCACCAGGGCTTACTGCCTCTGTTAATGCCACCGTAAACGACTCACCATCATCCAGCTCGATGTCGGTAGCGATCGGTATTGAAAGGCTTTGTGTGGGCCCAACAGTAAACTGAACTGCCTGCGCGACATAGTCAGCCGGCGCCACAGCACTGCCGTTGACTGTGGCAACATCGACAACACACTGGCCCGTACCCGCTGAAAGCTCAACCTCAACTACGGCGCTGGTGCCTTCCTCAGCTGTGACCGCGACGGTGTTTACCGTAATTTGTGCTGTCGGCGCAACAGGTGGAGGAACATCATCGATGGTTACGGTGGCAGAATCGGCATCTCCAAATTGACAATCAGTCTCCTGTAATTCAACTGAAAAAAATTCACCACCATCGAACGCTGTATCATTGAAAATCGGAATCGAAACAATTTCGCTGGAGGTAATTGTGACAAAGTCACTAGTCTGCTGATAATCAGTTCCAGCTTCTGCAGTCCCGTCAACCGTTGTAAACTGCACACCACAAGGACCGGGGCCAGAAGCAATCGCAAATTCAACCATCGCTGTCATGCCCTCAGGCGCTGACGTAGAAACTGTTGCCGGGGTAAATTCAACAATGGACGTTGGCACTGGTGGTACATCAGTAATGGTGATGGTGGCGGAATCGCTATCTCCAAATCGACACTCTGTACTATTGTCCGGACTTCCTGTTTCCAGTAATTCAACAGAAAAAAAAGTGCCGTCATCGTCGACTGAATCGTTAAAAATCGGAATGGACAAAACCTCACTGGAAGTAGTGGTTACAGTGCCACTCGTCTCCTGATAATCTTGCGGGGCAAAAGCGGTCCCGTTGAATGTCGCAAACTGAACTACACAGGGACCGGGGCCCGACGCAATCCCGAATTCAACCATCGCAGAGGTGCCTTCTTCAGCTGAGATATTCACGGTTGCCGGGGTAAATTCAACAATGGATATTGGCTGAGGAGGATTATCTACAATGGAAACAGTCGCACTGCCTTGACTCCCAATCAGGCAGGCAGGAATGAACAATGATGGGTCGATGACGTCAGAGATACTCGGGAACAATACAACCTCAAACGATTCACCAGCATCTGCTATCGCATCGTTCGCCACTGGAATAGATACGCGAAGTGGTGCTGTGTCGACCACTATCCCCTGAGATACCGTAGTGTAATCAGCAGGTGAAACCGCAGTTCCATTGCTGATGGTCATCACGGACGCAGCACAGGCCGTCGAACCCTCCAACAACTGGATGTCGAGTTCCGCTACTGAACCTTCAAGCACTGATACTGACGAGGTGGCTGACGTGAAACCCGCGATAGATGAGTCGTCATCCTCGATGGTGACAGTAACGACATCGATGATGCTAAACTCGGTTGGCCCTGCGAGCTCTATGGTAAATTGCTCATCAGGTTCCGAAATTTGATCATTGAAAACCGGCACAGAAACAGTTTTTGTATCGGTTTCATTGGCAGCCCAGACCAAGTTTGCAAAAACCCCCGGCCCGACCATCGCATCGCTGGCATTAGCTGTTCCGGCAAACGCAAATACTTCCGTAGTAAATGTACCGGAAGTATCTCCAGTCCTGATTACGTTAACCGTAGCGCTTGCACCCAAACCTTCAGACACCACCAGCGTCTGTTGCACAAACATGGCTGAACCGGTTGATTGTGCAAAGGCACTGGGGGCATAGAGCCCACTCAAGAGCAACAATAGAAAAAGTAAACTCGCAGATGAAAATGTTTGCTGCGTTGCTGGACCCGACAACCGCCAATTGGAAATGGTTTCTTCGCACAAATTCTGCTGCATCGTCCATCCCTGCTAGTTAAAAAAGAATTGCGTTTACACTCCGCTGGACTCGCCCGTAAAACAGTGTTTAATCAAGAGGGAATCAACCAGACTCTGACTGGATGGGAATTATCAAATGTTGGAATTAGTAACCTTTGCTCAGTATACCCATGGGCAGGTACACAAAACAGCGGCCTGTTTGGTCGCTGCACAAATGCTTGCCCAGCCCCTACCTTCAAAAAGACAAGCAGGCCTGTCTGCAGTTTTGAAAATATACATAGAAAATAGAGAGTTAAAGGCCAAACCTTGCACCGATACAAGACTGTGGCGAACTTCACCGCGAATAGATGACTATACGAAAGTACAGTCAACAGCTCAGTGATTTGCAAAAGTTCGTGCCAAAACAGCATTTTGCATGGGAGGATAAACAGGCAGGTAATCAAGAAAGAGTTTACTAACTCAAGTTCCACCCGCTGTGCATTTATCAATATTGCCCTGAGTGCCCATTATTTCAGGCCAACGCCAGCAGATCCAACCCAGAGCCAGCAGTCCGCTAACCGCAGATGTTATCAACGCCGGTCGCGTACCCAGCTCACTTGCCATCAGCCCTATCAAGGTGAACCCGATAAGCCCCGTACCGATAGATAAAGACAGCAAGCCAAAGACCTGACTGCGGTGACGAGCACTGGAATTCAATATCAACAGTGTTGTTTGCATCGCAGCGAAACAGGCAGAGCCGATCCCGACCACCAACAAGGCCAGTGCTATGAGCCAGACACTACTGCCAACCGCATAAACGAAACCGAACAACAGGAAACCTGCCAGACCAAACACATAGATCTTTCGGTACCAGGCCATCTTGCCGAGCCACAAAAAAAGTAGCCCTCCCAGCAAGGCCCCCATGCCTTCCATTGAGGCCAGCATTCCGATAACAGATGCTGACAAACGCAGTTCATCCCTCCCCAGCACCGGCACCAATGACAACATCGGAAAAGCAAAAAGGTTATAGACAACAGTGACCAACAGGGTTGCCAGGATGATGGGGCTGGCAGAGACAATTTGAAATCCCTGCTGCATCTGATTAAGCAGACCACGTTCAGAATCAGCCACTGCTCTTTTTTCAGTCGCCGTAAATCCGCAACAGAGCAGGAAGCAAAGTGTATAAAGTAAAAGCGTCAGCAGGAACATGCCGGGCAAACCGGTGTATTGAAGTAACACACCGCCGAGCACCGGCCCTAATGCACGAGTCCCGTTGTTGGCGATCGTATCGAATGCCATGGCCTGACCCAGACTGTTTGCCGGCACAACATCGCCAATCATTGATCTGCGAATGGGGAAATCCAGCACCCAGAACACGCCCCCCAGAAAAGAGATCAACAGTACCTGCCAAACCTTGACATCGCCGGCCAAAGACAGCAGCACAGCAGCCAGCGTCGTGAAGATCATAAAACCCAAACCAGCCAGGTATAGACTGCGCAAGCGCCAACGACTGGTCAACGCACCTCCCAGCGGCCCGAACAAGGCAAGAGGAGCAAGCTTGACCAACGTGACCAGGGTAACAACCAGAGGAGAGCGGGTGACATCGAACACGTAAACACCCAGAGCCAGCAGCTCCAGCCAACGCGCTATGCTTTGCAGCGCACCGATAGCCAACAAGCGCTGGAAATCACGATTGCTGCCAAGAACACTCAACGGCTAAATGCGTTAATGAGGTATCACCCGATCAGAAAATTAAGCGTTGTCAAACCGGGCTAGGTTAAGGTCGCCAGCAATGACGCCATCAGTCGCCCACGCTGTGCCAGACTGTCAACTTCTATATGTTCGTTAAGTGTATGCAGACCGGAACCGATCACACCAAGGGAGTCCAGTGTCGGAATACCGAGAGCTCCGGTGAAATTTCCATCCGAACCACCTCCGCTCATCTGCGGCTGGATTTCAAAGCCCAGCTTTTTCGCCTCGACGGCGGCATGTTCGAACAAGGCCTTACATCCATCATCCGGTTCCCACACAGGTCGAGTCACCCCTCGATTCACCCGGAACTTGACGTCTGATTCTTCATCGTTCAGCGCCAGCATGCTGGCGACACCGGCATCCAGATCACTTTGTTTCCGCGCCATCGACAAGGCTTCGGCATGACATGATGACGAAACACAATTGACCCACTGCCCGGCGTGCAACACGCCTACCGAGAAAGTGCAATCGTCGGTCGTCATGTCCTCTATTTGCACAATCCTTTTGGCCATTTCCTTGATCGCCGAGCGGCCCAGTCGAGGATCCACACCGGCATGAATAGGCACCCCAACTGTTTCGAGGTTGTAGCGTGCAATGGCGTAACGGCCCCAGGTGACATTGCCGCCCGCACAAGCCGGCTCCGGTACCAACACATACTTATTGCGCTTGGCTGTTTCCTCGATCAGATCCCGCGTTGAAGGCGTGCCTACTTCTTCATCCGGTGTAAACAGTACCGACACTGGCAGGGGGGTATCGATTGCAGCAGCGGCAAGTTGCCTGATGGCCTCAAGCGTCAGATAGTTACCACTTTTCATATCCTGGATACCGGGGCCCCAACACTGGTTCCCGTCACGCTTGAACGGAAGTTTTTCCAGCGTACCGATCGGATGCACAGTATCCATATGCCCAGCCACCAAAATACCGGGACTGCCTTTGTTTGCATGAGGAAAGGTCGCAAGCACACTGCCGGCGAAGCCCTGGCGACCGGGAACCCATTGCACACTAGCTCCCATCACCGCCATTTCTGCAGCGGCGAGTGACAACATGCGTTCAACCGCGGCACTATCAAAGGTCGGGCTTTCGCATTCGATCCAGGGTTTCAAGCCAGCCAGCATATGATCAACATCAAATGCCAATTGATTAAAATCCATGTATCACGCTCCTTGCAATTTAGCAGTTAAAACACACAACGCCGGAAACAACACTTACCTGCAGATGAGCAGACTCAGCTCAGACGGGTTCTTCTTTCAATCAAGCGGGCATAGATTGAAGCACCCACAGGTAATATTTCCTCGCCCAGGAAAAAACCATCGTTATGCAGTGGCAGGGTACCTTCGTGACCTACAGTGCAATAGGCACCCGGCACCACCCTCAACATATCGGCGAAGTCTTCCGATCCGGTTCTGACCTGTGGTGTTTCAGAGACGTTGTCTGCGCCAACGACTTCACTGGCGATATCCAACAACCTTTGGGATAGTTCTGCATCGTTAACCAACACGTCAAAAATCTCACGCAGCTCCACATCGATTTCAATACCATAGGCTTTAGCCATACCTGCACACAGGTCACGAATTCTACTCCTCAGTGTGTCAGCCAGCTGCGGATCAAAAAATCGCATGGTGCCAGACAAGACGCAGTCTGAAGGAATGACGTTGTAAGCAGACCCTGCATGAATCTGTGTTACCGAAAAGACCACCGGCTCGGTGGGTGGTGTGTTACGACTGACCAGCGTTTGTAATTGCTGGACTAATGAGGTGGCTATCACAATAGGGTCAATCGACTGATGCGGCATGGCGGCATGGGATCCGGACGCTCTGACAGTGATATCAAAAAAATCGGCTCCCGCCATGGCTTCCCCCGGCTTGACGCCCACGGCTCCCGGCGCACCGTTGGGATTGTTGTGCATGCCGTAGATTTCATCACAGGGGAAACGCGTAAACAGATCATCGGCCAGCATCGCTCGAGCGCCACCGAGGCCCTCTTCGGCAGGCTGAAAAATAAACACGGCCGTACCAGCGAAATCGCGTGTTTCGGCCAGATACCGCGCGGCCCCGAGCAACATGGTGGTATGAGCATCGTGACCACAGGCATGCATGACACCTGGAGTCTTGGATGCAAATGGCAGATTGGTTTTTTCTTCAATCGGCAACGCATCCATATCAGCGCGCAACCCCACTGTACGCCCCGCTCCCTCTCCCTTGAGTACACCGACGACACCGGTTACGCCAATGCCGGTATGTGTTTCGATACCCCATTGCCGGAGAAGATCAGCGACGATACCGGAGGTTCTGGTTTCCTCCAGACCCAGCTCAGGATGTTCGTGGAAATCGCGCCGAATGGCGACCAACTCATCTGTATAGGAGGCGATCTTGTCAATAACAGGCATACCTGCATTCTCGAGTTAATACCGTTCCTCAACATTATCACAACACCCCGCCTTGCGGATATAGCCTGCCTGGCTGCGCATCGTCATTCTCAGGAGTCGTGCCAGCAAAGCCAGCCCCTCTTCTACCTGCTGCGTTTCAGCATTGCTGAAATTCAATCGCATCGATCGCTGCGCCGAGGTACTGCCAGCATCGTGCTGTCCGGGTGGCACAAACGAAGCACCGGGCAGGAACGCAACCCCTTGCTGCAAACAGTCATTCAACAATTGCTGCAAGTCAACGTCTATGTCTGGTTTGAGTTGCAACCAGAAAAACAAACCACCTGCCGGCAGCTGCCAATCGGCCAGATCCGAAAAATGTTTCATCAGAACGTTGTGAAAGTGATCACGACGGGATATGTAGCGTTGCAGCTGACGCTGATGCCTGGGCAGATAGTCCGGATCATTGAGTAATGAGACAACCCAGCTTTGCGATAACCGGTTGCTATGCAGATCAGCAGCTTGCTTCAAGTGCAACAAAGGCAGATACAGATCTTCGCTACAGGTCAGATAACCCAGCCGCAAACCCGGTGCCAGCGTTTTGGAAAAAGAAGACTGGTAAACCCAGGAAGTGGACTGGACCAGGCTGCAAATCGGTGTTCGGCAACAGGACTCATACACCAAATCGCGGTAGGGGTCATCTTCAAACAACACTGCCTGCGCCGAATCACAATAGTCAGCCACATCCTGTCGCTGTGCAGCCGAGTACACCATCGATGTCGGATTTTGAAAGGTAGGATTGGTATACAGCAGATTGACATCTTTCCCGATCAGGGCGCGACACTGCCCGGGCACATAACACTGGTAGTTTGCACCAAAAAACGAAAACACCTGCAAGGCCGCCAGATAGGTCGGATTCTCTATCGCAACATTAACATGCTTGTCTACCACCATCTTCGCAACAAGATCGATCCCTTGTTGCGAACCGGACAAGATCAAGACACGCTCGGCAACTGTGGGCAGTCCCTCTGCGGTTAGTCTGCGAGCCACTTGTTCACGTAACGACCACTCACCGGCACTAGCCCCATATTGCAAGAGCTCCTCACTTAATTCGCCGAGCGAAAGCTTGGGAAAACTGTCCGCAGCAGGCAGACCTCCGGCAAAGGAAATCATGCCCGGCTGGCTAATCGCCTCAAATATGGTTCTCAGAGCTGAGGCAGACAACCTGTCCATTCGCTCGGATAATCTCGCTTGATCACTTTGCATCTTTACCCTCCACCGTGAATACACTGACTGACACTATAACTATGGCAATAGTATTGACCTATTGACACTGTATTACCGGTTTTTTAATATGTCAACATGATTGACATAAATAAAGAAGACGACATTCTTGCGGCGATTGAGTTGCTGTATTTTGGCTACCGGGCTTTTACCAACGGGCCAGATGAACTGCTGGCCAAACGAGGACTGAATCGATCCCATCACCGCATTTTGTACTTCATCGCGCGACAAGATGGTCAATCGGTTGGACAGCTGCTGCAGACTCTGGATATCAGCAAACAGGCGCTCAACACACCATTGCGCCAATTAACCGCGATGGGGCTGGTTAAAAGTCGTAAAAATGCAGAGGACGCGCGGGTAAGGGAATTGAGATTAACCGCTGACGGGAAAAAGCTCGAGAAACAACTGACCCGAACTCAGCGGGGACTGCTGCAGGAAGTGCTGGTCAGCGCCGGTCCGACTGCCGCCCAGGGATGGAAAAAAGTCATGCGACATCTGGCAAACTGTAACGACTGATCGCGCCAGTCAGTTAACGAAAAACGGGAGTGCGAAAGACGGGCTCGGTCTGTCGAGACAAAAAGGTTTATTCAGAGATTCAACGAGAATCCCAGTGAGCAGCCCAGTGAGCATCCCAGCGAGCATCACTTGGTGTTTGCTCATTGGTCGCGGATGAACAACCAAGCCTGAGCCGTCTCTTGTCTTGATCTTGTTTTATCTTAGCTGACTGTCTTTGCTACCACGGCGATTAAACAGTTCCGAACTTTGTCGCTTCTCATCCACACTGGATTGACACACAACACACAGTCTGACGCCTGGCACAGCGGCTTGCCGGGCAGGCGGAATCTCCGCATCGCACTCTTCACAATGGCTTAGACTCGCGCCTTTGGGCAACTGACTTCGCGCGCGCTCTACTGCATCATTGATACTCGCATCGATTTGATCCTGAACCGCACCATCGCGGGACCAGCCACCAGCCATAACAACCTCCGGTTTATTCGGTTATCACCAAAGCACCTATCAACCAAGCACCTATCAACATGGCACCTATCAACCAGGCACCTACACCCAGACAACACGGTATCAGATCGGCAGGCAGCTGTCTCTCTACCACCCCTGGTGCCAACAATTTGTGATCCGGATCCACCACTTGTAGTGCCAATCAGTTTCCTAATCAAGTCCTGGAGGACCTTCCGACCGCAACCCTATTTGCGACATCAAACGGCCAGGTGGTTCAGCAATCCGTTCGAAAATAGTAGACTGACGGCCTCACTCGACATATTCGATAGCCATGAATCAGCCCGCTCCCCTGCCACACTATCCCATGTATATCGACGGTGCATGGACTGAAGGTGAATCGAAACTCCAAATGAACACAATCAACCCTGCCACCGGCAACCCATGGGCAAGTTTCGCCTGTGCCGGCACCCCTGATGTAGAGCGAGCAGTCAATGCCGCACGGCAGGCATTAACATCAGGCGAATGGGCCAGCATGACAGCAACACAGCGTGGTCGACTGTTGTACCGTCTGGCTGATCTGGTCGCCGAACACGCTGCGCATCTGGGGGAACTCGAAACTACCGACAGTGGCAAACTGGCTGCAGAGACACGCGCGCAATCGGGATATGTCGCCGACTACTATCGCTACTTTGCAGGGCTTGCAGACAAAGTCGAGGGCGCAACCTTGCCCATCGACAAACCCGACATGCATGTGTTCACAACACGCGAACCGATTGGGGTCGTGGCCGCGGTTGTGCCCTGGAATGCCCAAATGTTTCTGACCGCGACAAAACTGGGTCCGGCATTGGCGGCAGGTTGCACCGTCGTACTAAAAGCCTCTGAATGGGCCCCTATCGCGATGTACGAGTTTGCAAAACTGATAGACGCAGCCGGATTCCCGAAGGGGGTGGTATCCGTCATATCAGGTGATGCCGAAAACTGTGCCATCCCGCTGACCAGCCATCCCGACGTTGATCGCATCGCATTCACCGGCGGACCGGAGACTGCACGCCATGTAGTGAGAAATTCAGCCGAGAACTTTGCGGTGACTACATTGGAACTTGGTGGCAAGTCGCCCATCATTGTTTTCGACGACGCCAATCTCGACAGTGCAGCCAACGGCATGATAGCCGGCAACTTTGGCGCTTCCGGGCAATCCTGTGTTGCCGGGACTCGTGCGTTTGTGCACGCCAGTGTCAAAGACGAGATTGTTGCCCGAATTACCGAAAAATCAAAATCCATTGTGATTGGCGATCCTCTGGACGCCGCAACCCATGTAGGGCCGCTTTGCACCAGCGCACAGATCGACACCATCGAGTCGACTTTGCGACAAGCACAAAGCCAGGGAGCCGAAATCGTATTTGGTGGACGGCGACCAGACGATTCCCAATTGAGCGGTAAGCAGGCAGGTGGTGATCCGCTGGTTGGTGGTCACTTTTTCGAACCGACCCTGGTCGATTGCCCCGACACCACAATAGCCACTCAAAAGATAGAGATGTTCGGGCCGGTCATGTCCATCGTGACCTTTGAGAATGAAGAGCAAGCCATCGAAATGGCTAACGACACGGTCTTTGGTCTCGGGTCAGGAATATTTACACAGAACCTGGCACGCGCACACCGTGTTTCAAAACAGCTACGAGCCGGTATATGCTGGATCAACACCTACCGCGCAATCTCGCCGATTGCGCCCTTTGGCGGCTTTAATCAATCTGGTTACGGACGCGAGGCGGGTCATGAAAGCGTGCTCGATTACACTCGCACGCGTACCACATGGATAAACTATTCAGACGAACCGATGGCAAACCCGTTTACGATTCGCTAGCCTGATCTAGCTGGATCGGGTAACTAGCTGGATCGGGTAAACAGCTCAAACATGGTGGCAGCTGTGCGGGCATAGTCAAAGTCAGGTTGCCATCCCCAATCATCGCGAGCATGTTGATCGACCAATACATCTGGCAGTGATGAGAGCATATGCTCAACCGCATCGACAGGCTCATACTCACAGACAAACTCCGGGTATTTTTCCTTGATCGAATCAGCCACCATCTCAGCCGACACAAAATAACTGTGCAGCGAATAAACATGCTGTTTCAATCTGGCTCTGTCGGCCGCGGTAATTTCGATAATGGATTTGATCACATCATCGATAAACAACGTTGACATACCGGTGCCTCGATTGACCGGAAAAGTGAATGAACTCTCACCGGCAATGGCTGCCTTAAACGCGTGCGACGGATAGGCTGTCATCGCTGTAGGTGGGGCATAAGGTGACAGTACCAGCGGGAAACGCAGGCAACGAAAATCCATCCCGTGTTTCAATTTATAGTAAACACCAAGCCGCTCCACAGCCACTTTGGTTGCGCCATAAAACAAGTCCGGCCATTGTGCTGTCTCTTCCGGTAACGGATCTGGTACACCGGCACCATAGGTTGCCAGCGTGCTGGCAAAAAAGAACATACCTACTTTATGCTCATGTGCCATTCGCAACAGGTGAAACGATGCGGTGGCATTGATCTCCCAGGCAGATACCGTGTCAGCTTCAGAACTACCTGAGAGCAGCGAAGCCAGGTGAATGATGGCATCCGGTTTGTGCTCAATGATCAGCGACTCTAGCAGCGCCTGGTCACGGACATCACCCGTCACAATCGTTTCCCCTTCGACCGTGCTGTCTGGCTCGGACCCGGGGATGTCGAACTTGACAATACTGGCGCCGGCATTGAGAAGCCGCTCACCAACCAACCGGCCAAGATTGCCGTTGCCTCCGGTAATCAGAGCGGTCTTTATTGCTTTACTCATGTTTTTATCCCTTTCACTTTATTGCGCTAAACTTTAGTGCGCTAGCAAGAATGCTTTGTCTATCTGAATCTGTGTTAATCGGGCAGACCTGCCGGCCACGTTATCAAACCGGGTTGGAAAACCCGACTTCGCCGGAGTGCCCCCTTACACGGGTTGCGACTGGCTGTTTTTAAGCATATAGGCTGTCAGTTCGGCTGCAGCATCCAGCTCAACCTGCAAGTTGCCGGCAAGATCCAGATATTCGCCAAGCCGGACAATTATCAGTACCTGACCGACAGCCTCCAGCGACAAACCTTCAACCTGCAACAACAGCTCACGTAAGGGTTGGCCAAAATAGTGTCTGGTTTTTTCTTCATTATCGCACTGTACATGATACAAACGGGCAAATTCTGTATCCTGCGGAAATTCGATATCCTTACCATCGAACATATAGTCTATCGCTTCCAGTGCCTGCTTGGGACGACCGCAAAAGGTGGGTAGGTCGATGCCGGTTTTGACGATGGTAATAGAGTACTTAGTCTGGAAATTGCTTTTCTTGCGCCCATCCCGACGCCCTCGCCGGCGCGTAGCGATGTATTGCAACATCGGGTATCCGCGATATTCGCCCGACCAGGCGCGCGTAGGCCCGGCCTTCGATTGGCTCCATCCCGTCAGCGATTCGAGCAAGATCGACTCGCGCCGATCGAGCAGTCCTGCCGTAACGCTGGCTGGCTGTTTGCTGAAGCCGATTCCTTTGTAAAAACGACGGCTGACAAAGCCTCGATTACCCCAGATCCAGGCCGCATACGCGAGCAACAGCAATACAGGCGCATTAACCGCCCAGGTTTTTAACCATTCCCACGTAAAGGCATTTTCCATGGCGCAATATTACCGCCCATCCGCTTGCCTTGCCCAAAAATGTTTACACAGGCGAGTCACGCTGTTCAAACTCAGGCTATCACCCGCCATGAATGCCCTGCATTGATACTGCATTCCCGATGCATTAGGGTTGTACGCTTATCACAAGGCAAACGGATGCAGATGGCAATTATTGGAGTCGACTGGGGCTCAACCTCGTTCAGGGCCTACCGCTACGTACAACAGTCTGGCGATAGCGTCGTCACAGAGACACGAGATGCAAACGGAGGAGGCATCAAAGCTCACAACACCGAGCGTTTTGAGCCTTTTTTGCTCGAGCAGATTGGCGACTGGCTGGATGATGATGGAGCCAATTTGGTGTATTTATCCGGCATGATCACGAGCCGCAATGGTTGGCACGAAACACCCTATGTTGACTGTCCGGCCAAGCTGACGGAACTTGCCGGGCACTGCGTGCAGGTGCAACGAGAATATGCTGATTTGAGATTTCTACCCGGCTTGTGTCAACAGTCCCCGGGTGCTGATGTGATACGCGGTGAGGAATTGCAGCTACTCGGGGCTTGCCACCTCGACTCCGAAGACAACACGACACAGTTGGTGATCATGCCGGGTACCCATAGCAAATGGTCAAGACTCGATGGGCAGTCCGTAACCGGATTTCATACCGCGATCACCGGTGAATTGTACGATTTGTTGCTGAATCAATCATTGATTGGTCAACTGGCTAAAGACCCGGTGGACCAAAATAAAGCAACCCGGGATACAGCAACCCGGGATATAGCCACCCGGGATCTGGCCACCCAAAACCCGGCCGCGCCGGCAGACAATGGGCACGATGCGATCTTTGAAGAGGGCGTCTCTACTGCATTTCACAACAGCAGAATACTGAGCCTGCTGTTCAGTTGCAGAGCAGCTGTGTTACTGGAGAAAATCAGGCCCGAACAAGTTCAGTCCTGGTTGTCAGGCTTGCTGATAGGCACTGAAATCCGCGAAGGTATGAGTAGCCTTTCCGGCTACTCACCAGGTGATAACGCTGCAAAGAGACCTGCGGAGCAGCTGCCGGAAATGCTACTGATAGGCTCGGAGAGCTTGTGCAAGCGTTACCAGCGGGCTTTTTCTGTGCTACAACTGCCTGAACCCGTGCCGGTTAAAAATGCCACCATTGAGGGATATCGAAGATTGTTTTCCCTTAATCAATAGCCAGTAAAAATAGCTGGTCCCATTTACCCACACACATGCAATGGACCCAATGACTTCACTATCAGACACGTGGCATTCTCACTTTTCGCGCATGCCCCTGGTGGCCATTTTGCGTGGTATCAGCACCAACGAAGCGGCATCAGTGGGGGAAGCCTTGCTGCAAAGCGGCATCAGTATCATGGAAGTACCGTTAAATTCGCCACAACCATTTGACACTATTGCCCGCTTGAAACACGAATTGGGCGATAGCGCGTTCGTCGGTGCTGGAACCGTGCTCACTCAACATGAAGCCGAAGCCTGTGCTGAGGCTGGCAGCCAGATTATCATCGCGCCTAATTGCAATCCGGCGGTTGCCTCGGTTGCCAAAGAACAACAATTGATTTACTGCCCCGGAGTCGCTACGGCCACCGAGGCGTTTCAGGCGCTGGATCTCGGAGCACATGCCTTGAAGCTTTTTCCGGGTGAGATGATAAGCCCCGAAGTCACCAAGGCACTGCGTGCAGTACTGCCAGCACAAGCCCAAGTATTACCGGTAGGTGGTATTAATGAAAACAACATACCACATTATCTTGCCGCCGGAGCCAACGGGTTCGGCATCGGCTCTGCCCTCTACAAACCCGGAAAAATGGCTGAACAGGTAGCAGCATCTGCCTCAAGGTTTGTGGCTGCCATCAACGCAAGTGATCCGTTGATAACGTGTTAGCAGCTGAAAAAAGACTCAGGAATATCGACAAGATGTGAACGCGTGATAAAGTGGCATCGATCCTGGAAAGCCTTGATGATACGCCCGGATCGGAAAATCAAGTTTGGTAAACATAGCCTGCCAGCGAGAACCCCTAATGACACAGAACAATAACGAACAGAATAACGCCCTTGGCACCGGGCAAAACGCACACACAGGTTTTATCGGTCTCGGCAGAATGGGGCGCTCGATGGCCTTGAATATGGCCAAAAAAGATTTTCCTCTGGCAGTCTACGATATCAATGCAGACGCCATGAGCGGTTTCGATCAATCCAATCGCTCGCGACAGGCCAGCAGTGCTGTTGATGCAGCCGCCGATTCTGATGTCGTCATCACTGTGCTACCCGGCCCGGCCGAACTTGAATCCGTGGTGCTCGCTGAAGGGGGCGTACTGGACGCCATGACAAAGGGCAGTGTTCTGATGGATCTCTCGACCGTATTGCCAGAAACGACAGACAGGCTGGCGGCAGCTGCCGAACAACGTGGTTGCCTTTTTGTCGATGCACCTATCGGACGTCTTGCCCATCATGCCGATATTGGTGAGAGTCTGTTTATGGTTGGTGCCAGCGACGAGGCCTTTGCCCGGGTCAAACCTGCGCTGGAGGCGATGGGAACCACGATCCTGCATTGCGGCCAACCCGGATCCGGCACACGAACAAAGTTAATCAACAACTATCTGGCGATCGCTTCCTGTCAAATGAATGCGGAGTGTATGGCCTTGATTCAATCCTTTGGCCTGAAGCTTGAAACAACGCTTGACGTGATACATGGCACCTCGGCAACTAACGGGCAGCTTAAACTCAATTACGCCAACAAGGTACTGAAGGGCGATACCGAACCGGGTTTTGCCATCGACCTCGCGCATAAAGACCTGTCGTTGATCATGGCTTCAGCCAATCAAAACAGTGTACCCATGCCGATGGCAGCCGCCGCCCGTGAAAGCCTTAGCATGGCTCGCGCCGCAGGCTGGGGGCGAACCGATTTTTCAGGGCTGGCAGATTTCTGGTGTGAAGTTGCGAATGTCGAAAAAGCCCGCTTTGAAAACAACGACGAATAGACCAGCCAGCTTGACCGTTGCTGACATGCCAGCAACGGCAGTCAGCACCAAAACTGAATGCGTCAAAAACCGACCTGATCACCGCCTTTCAGATTCAACATCTGCCGCGCATCATCAGGAGTTGCTATCTCCAGACCGAATGCTTCAATAATACTGCGGGCCTTGGTAACCTGATCTGCATTGGATTTAGCCAACTCGCCCGGGCCAATCCAGAGATTATCCTCCAACCCGACTCGCACATTCCCACCCATCGCAGCAGACATCGACGCCACGGC
This sequence comes from uncultured Granulosicoccaceae bacterium, assembly GCA_937951215.1. Classification (GTDB taxonomy): domain Bacteria; phylum Pseudomonadota; class Gammaproteobacteria; order Granulosicoccales; family Granulosicoccaceae; genus CALFCE01. Next base: position 5,532 of record CALFCE010000267.1, on the reverse strand, counting down.
CATCTGGTTTTTACCGGCCCCCAGCACTGACCATTGATAATCATCACCAAACAATCGATCGGCAGTGCGCTTCATGTGTGCAACATCTTCGGGGTGCGCACCGATGCCACCGAGAATACCGAACACCGATTGCACGAAAAACGGAGGTTTAACGACACCACGATCAGCAAAATGAGCCAAGGTATACAAGTGTCCGATGTCATAGCATTCGACTTCAAAGCGGGTGCCATTTTCCGCACAAGTCGTCAGAATATATTCAATGTCCTTGAAGGTATTCTTGAAAATTCGCTCATCCGAGCCAGCGAGGTAAGGCTCTTCCCAGTCGTGTTTGAAATCCTTGTAACGATCCAGCATCGGATACAAACCAAAATTCATCGAACCCATATTCAACGAAGCAACCTCAGGCTGGAATTCAGATGCTGGAGCAACACGTTCCTCTATCGTCATCGTCGCAGCACCGCCGGTAGTGATATTCAGTACGCAATCAGAAGCCTCCTTGACACGGGTCAATATCGGAGCAAATGCCTGAGTAGATTGATCCGGTGCACCGGTTTCAGGGTTTCGGGCATGCAGGTGCACAATCGCAGCACCGGCTTCAGCAGCGCCGACTGCGGCCCCTGCGATCTCATCCGCTGTAACCGGCAAATGCGGTGACATGGACGGCGTGTGGATCGATCCGGTGACCGCACAGGTTATGATGACCTTTCGCGCCATGTATTTTACTCCCTCAGGTAGTTAATCGGCTGCCCAGTCACAAATCGAACAGTCACGAATGGACCGGTCGCGGCTGGAACAATGACAGCGCTATGCCATCCAGCCTGTCACGGGGTTGCACCAGAGTATGTGCGATATCCCCAGCGATGTCGAGAAAGGGTAGTATGTGAAGCTATTGCATGCGCCGTCGACCTTATCAGCTGGAGACACTGATTTGATGCAGGTACTATTTTGATTTACCACCAGACCGTTGGGCAGAAACCTGGCAGCGATGTGCCGTCTACTCTTCCCTGTATCGTGCTGGTGCATGGCTTGACCTGCGACTCCAGTGATTGGGAGTTGCTCTCCAGCCGGCTGGCCGCACAATTTCCATTGCTCGTAGTCGACCTGCGTGGCCACGGGCAGTCATCCGGCCTCAGCGGTCCCTACTCTATACCTTCACTGGCCAATGACCTGGTAGAGCTGCTCACTGAAAAGGATATTGTCAATGCCATTCTGGTCGGCCACAGCATGGGCACTCGTGTCATCGCCGCTGCGGCCCGGGAACTGCCGGATCGGGTCTCACGACTGGTATTTGTCGATGGGAGCCAGCAGGCCTACAAAAAGGCAGGCAAGCTGGCCGTTCCGAGACGGCCCATGCCAACGGATAACGAACAGCTGAAAGCTTATGTCGAGAAGATGTTTGACAGCATGTTTACCGAACACAGCGATAGCAGTATCCGCAAGGCCATTACTGAACGTGCAGTTAACATGAACCCGGATGTGTTCCGGGAGCTCGTTAACAACATGCTGCATTGGGACGCAGAAGAATTGGAAACCTGTCTGGCCGCGCTAACCCAACCGGTCAGCATCCTGCAAAGCACCACCATCGACGACTCTGGTAATAGGACTCTGGTAAAAGCCGGTCAGGATTACCGCTATCTGCAGATGCTTGCCGCTCAGATAAAACAAGCAAACACCAAACTTGTTGAGGATTGCGGGCATTTTATCCAGCTCGACCAGATAGACGTGCTGGAACAATTGATCAGTGAGCTTGCGGGAGAGTAGCTGGCCACAGGCCAAACCGCCAAACCCGCAAATGCTATAACTGGGTCGCTAGCCTTTACCGCGCCACGGAATCGTTTTATCAATCACCCATCGCATCATCAAATCAAACAACAGGCCCAGGATACCCATGATAAGAATGGTGACCCAGATCAATTCATAGTCTGACACCGTACGCGCAATGTTCTCGATAAAACCGACACCCGTTGTGCCCGCCAGCATTTCAGCAGCAACCAATGTTCCCCAGCACACCCCGATCGCTATTCGGATACCCGTCAGGATCTCCGGTAACGCATTTGGAAAAATAACATTCCACATGATCTGACGATCTGTGGAGCCCAGAGAATGCGCTGCACGAATTTTCGATAATTGTGTTCCGGAGGCACCGGTTCGGGCGGAGATAACCATAATGGCAAATGCCACCATGAACAGCAGGAATATCTTGCCGTCATCTTTAATACCAAAAATGGTGAGTATCAAAGGCGCCCATGCCAGCGGAGGCACGGGTCTGTAAAGCTCAATAAGCGGATCGAAAAAGGATTTAAAAAACTTCGACACGCCCATAAACAGCCCAAGCGGCACTCCAAGCACAATACCCAGAAATAGCGCAACCAGCACTCGAAACAAAGAATCCCAGATATGCCCGTCAAGCATCGGGATAGACCCCAAATCAGTTTCGCCCTGTGCGAAGGCCAGAATTTTATCTTTGGTATTTGGCTCTATAGTGCCATCGGCCGCGTGACGCGCATACTCGCCTGGCCAGACGTCGGCTATCCAGTCCGGTGTTAGAAAACCGACCACATCTGCCACTGGCAACCATTTCCACCAAAGCAGTGGAAAGCCACGATAGCCGCCCCCCCCTTCAACATCAGGGTTGGCAAGTTGCCCGAAGGTTGCGACCACATCAGTAGGTTTCGGTAACCAGCGGGCTGATCCTTGTTCTGTACATTGGGTTTTGGACTTGACTACGCCAGCCCCGGGGAAAAAGATGGCATCGATTATTCCCAGACTTCCACGAGCCTCTTGTTTGGCCGACTCGAGATCTGTCATGGCGGTGTTGACCACACCCAAAGATTCGGCAGGGAAAATCAGTCCGTCATCAAGGCGTTTGAAAATTCTGTCGACCGACTTGACATAAGCGTTTCGGGTTTCGGCCGTTCTTTCATCAAAACTGCCAGCTTCGTTAGCTTCCTTCAGTACACTGATTCGCTCTTTGATATCAGCAATAAGTGTGTCGTTGGCAGGTATTTTATTTCTGACTTTGACAAACGAAGAGGCAATCGATTCGGCACTCGCGGCGACCTGATCAAACAACATACCTTTGGATGTTGTAGGCAGTATGGGTATTTCGGTCGTGGTAACACCCCACTTGGGCTGAGCAAGTGCCTCTTCCGTAGGCGTGAAATTGTCATAGCCCCCTCGTAGCTCGGCACTCAATTCGTTGATCTGCGCCGACAGGTCGAGTAGCTGTGCTTGCGCCTCTTGATTAAGATTTTCCGGGTTGGAAGAATTAACGATGAGTTGACGCGTTTGATCTATGAGCTCGTTCAGCTCGGTTTGCTCCGCCTCGGTAAAAGCATCCTGAGGGAGAGTGGATTGTAGTCGCACCAGCTGGTCAGAATTTCGCGCAACCAGCAGTGTGGATTTGAAATAGCGTGAAGAGATGGGAAGACTTGCCGCTATCGGCGAAACAGCTTCATCCAGTTTTGCTATCTGGCACATCTCGTTGGCAGCTTGTGGAAAATAAGCACGCCCGACACCCCAGGAAAAATAAAACCAGATCAGCAAAATGCTGCAAACACCGCACAACGCCCAATACCATCCACCTCGTGTTCGCTGAGGATCACCAAACACTTCGTCCTTGGCCCGCAACCGTGTCTGGCGTTTGCCGATGACAATGGAAATTATAAATGTAACCAGAATCAGTATGATCAGCGCAGCAGCGATGAGCGCTCTATTGTCGGATAACCAATCAAGCACGACCCATGATCTCCTCTTCCATATTCCAGATCATTGTCAGGATTTCCTCTCTTACCTCACCAAAGTGCGAATCCTGTTTTATATCTCTGAGCGATTCTGACAAACCTCTTTCCGCAAATGGAAGACGGTATTCCTTGTGTATTCTTCCCGGACGCGGTGCCATTACAAACAGGCGTTCACCCAACAACAACGCCTCTTCAACGGAATGCGTAATGATCATGATGGTCTTGCCCGTCTCTTTCCACAGCTCGAGTACCAGAGACTGCATTTTTTCACGCGTCAATGCATCGAGAGCGCCGAGTGGCTCATCCATCAAAATGACATCGGGGTCGTTGACGAGACAGCGTGCCAAAGCAACCCGTTGCTGCATACCACCGGAGAGTTGATAAGTTGGCGTGTCACCAAATCCCTGCAGCCCGACAATATCGAGCCATTTTTCGACCAGCTCTTTACGTGTTGCCGCGTCGGTTTTTTTCATGCGTAAACCGTAATCGACATTTTTCGACACCGTCAGCCATTCGAACAAAGCGCCTTGCTGAAAAACCATCCCCCGTTCAACACCCGGGCCGTCGATATGTTTTCCGCCGAGGCTGGCTTCTCCGCTGGTTGGGTTCAGAAAACCGGCTAAAAGATTAAGCAGCGTTGTCTTTCCACAGCCAGATGGGCCAAGTACAGACAGCAACTCTCCTTTACTCAGGTTGAAGTTGATATTTTTCAACGCCTCCACAGCATCACCGGTTTGGGGATTGGTGAAAGTCATGTTCAGTTCATTACAGACAAGGTCAGCCATGTGTCGATACCAGACTTGGTTTGGCAGAAAAAATTGAGGCCGCTGATGCGGCCCCAGTTACTCCGATGCACGCTCCGCAGCCCGGATCGAGCACAAATTTCGTGTGATCCGGATGGAGCCGAAACGGAATTTGACGCTATCCCTTACTGCAGGAACGATGCATCAATCGTTTTTGCCAGGGCTTCCTTGTCAGTGTCGTCAGAGAACACAAGACCCAGTGAAGCAGCTGCATCAGCAGCAATACCGGTTTCACCAAAATACTGTTCCAGCTGCTCAGCATTAGACGGTGTTATGAATGCAGCAACCTGAGCTTTTGTAGTTTCCAGATCCATACCTGATGCTTGAGAAACAATTTCCCACTGCTCGTCAGTACCCTTGAATGCAGCGTTGTATTCATCGGTGGCTTGCAGGAATGACTTGACCAATTCAGGATTTTCTGTTGCAAATTTCTCTGTGACTGAAACGACATCAAACGATCCAATGCCAGCCTCGACCTTTTCCTCACTGGACATAATGGGACTACCGACTTCACCAGCGGCTTTGGATGAAGCACCACCGAAAATGCAAGCCATGTCCACAGCACCGTCGGCCAGTGACTTGGCACCATCAGGCGGAGCCTGATCGACAATCTTCATGGTGGAAATATCAACATTGTAGTGGCTCATGTATTTGCGGAACGCAAAGTCAGCCATGGTATTTAATGGGACAGCAACGGTCTTGCCTTCAAGTTCCGACGCATTGGAACTGTCAATGCCGAGACCCTCACGGACGAAACAATCGTTGGCTTCGTAGACGACGGCAATGCCAACCATTTTCAGCGGAGCACCCTGCTGAATAGCAGTAACAAAAGGTGCCAGGCCTTGCGAGTAAGCGATATCGATATCGCCGGCAAGCATGGCTTCGGTCATGGCGGTGCCAGTGCTGAAATCTACCCAGTTAATATCGACACCCATGTCCTCTGCATAGGAGCCATCGGTCTTGGCAATCATGTTGGGCGTTGCCCA
>CALFCE010000266.1 GCA_937951215.1 uncultured Granulosicoccaceae bacterium | reverse complement strand
GCCACCTGACATGGCTTGTACGTCTTCAGCCCATTTTGCGGCGGCTTTACCGTTATGGGTTTCTGGCGAAAAATGCGTTTGGATACGCAGTTTTGTTTCCGCCATTGCCGAAGCACTTGTCATCACAAGTGCTGTTGCGGCTGCTATTGTTAGTTTTTTCATCATGATACACGTCCTCTAAGTTTCAATATTTCGACAGATCACAATTGATCCATCTTGCCAAGCCCAATCACTCAAGCGATATGACTATAACAACGTTCTAGCCATAAATAATACGCCTTATCCCAATGGTTGTATAACCGCGGAATCGATACAGGTTCAAATTGGTAAAATGTGCGCGCCGTCAGTAACTATCTCACGATCCGGTCTGACCGGTCTAGATGAGCCGTCAATACCTTCACTGCTCCTTTTGCGTCATTGGCAGCCAGGTAATCGATGATTTTTTCATGTTCAAGCAACGTCGTTTCCTCTTTTCCCGACCAGTGCAACAGCGACGAATGGTGTTCAAATATCCAGGACAATACCGCCTCGGAAACCACCTTCAATAGAGGATTTCCGGAAATTTCTGCTATGCGGGCATGGAAATCTATATCGCACTGAACAAAAGCCTCTGCATTGCCAAGTTGCTGCCGCTGCAGCGCTACTATTGACTGCAAGGCGTTAACGTCATTACTCTTGCAATTCAGGGCCGCAAACTCTATGACACCAGTCTCAAATATTCTCCGCAATTGTTTCAAATTATCGAGGTTTGACGGTTCTTGTGATAAAAGTAACTTGGCTACATCGTCTATTTGCTGAAAAGCGATACTGGCGTTTAGCTTACTGACCCTGCTTCGCTCCCCGTGCGAAATAACGATCAACCCCTTAGTATGCAGCAATTGCAGTGCTTCACGTATCGCTGGCCTGCCAACATTGAATTGCTTCATCAACTCACGTTCTGGTGGCAAGAAATCCCCAGCCACCAGATCGCCAGTTTCAATCTGATGAAGAATCTGTTCAAACACCTGGTCACCGAGCTTTTTACGTACGATAGGCGCTGCTTTGAGCGAAGACGTACTCATACTTTAATTGGCTCTGGTTCCTGTCATTTAAATTTATAACTGCTTGATTTAGCTTTAATCAAGTAATCCTTCGAATGCTCTCGGCAATTTCCTCTGGATCGAAAACCCGTTTCCAGTCGTCTTTAAAAAGCATCGGCTTGCCATTGACAATAGCCTTGTTGCAGGCATCCGAAAATTGACCGTCTATTTCATCAAAAAGAACTGCACCAAGTATACTCATATGGCCAAGTAAAAAATCACGGGCTACCTGTTTTTCGACACCTCTGCTGACGACTTCGTCCATCGCTTCTCGCATGACTGTTAACAGAGATGCACACACGGTTTCGGATAATCCTGGCTCCAGCAATGCCATTTGATCAACAGTTACCCTGTGGGAACGATCGACTGGCGCATAAATTGTTTTTGCCACTTTTTCACCGATTGCGTACTGGTCTTCCGGGCCTTGCATCAAGGCACTAACGATGTGTTGTGTTGCCTGAGATCCCCCAAAGAAATCCGTTTTGGCATCCATCAACGTATTGTTTCTGAAAATATCCGGATGGCAGGGATGGGTAACAAAATAGACAATATCCGAGCGCTCTGGCAAGTGCCCTGCAAACGCGGCCGCAGGGTCGAGGGTAATTACCATCGTGCCAGCTTTCAATGCTGGCACAATACTGTGGGCCAATTTTCCTATCACTGTGTCGGGTACGGCGAGTATCACTACATCTGCGCCATCGAGAGCATCCTCCGTTGTGCAGCAAGTTATGCCAAGGTCAGTCTGCAAGCGCTCGCATCCCGCCTCACTGACTTCAACATGCTTCACGGTAAAGTCCGATGCTTTCAGGTTGATAGACAAGCGGTAGCCCATCTTGCCACCTGCACCAAATAGAGCTACTTGAGTCACCATGCTTTCCTTATATTCAACGACAGAATCTTTGCACATCAGCTGCTGCCAACAACGCCAGTTAGTACCATCACCAAAGCACCGAAGGTTATGACGGTGGATAAAGTGGGGTTCACAAAAACGCGATATTCCTACAGGTATGATGGTATGATCTCTCCCTCCTCAATGTCAACATCCGCTCCCCGTATTGTGGTAATTGGCGAATTGCTATGCCTGAAAACTCAACCTCTTCTCTACCCGATGGCCTGTTGATCACCTGGTTTGGCGATGATTTCACCGGTGCGTCAGCTGTATTGGAAGTTCTATCTTTCTCGGGGCTGCCGTCTGTTCTGTTCCTCCAGACCCCCACACCGGAAGACTTGGATCGGTTCCCTGACGTGCGAGGCGTCGGCATAGCGTCGGTCGCAAGAACTCTGTCGAATACTGAAATTACCGCCACGGTTCCGGGCGCTCTGCGCGACCTTTATAATCTCGGCGCGCAATTGCTGCACTATAAAGTTTGCACCACTCTGGATTCATCACCTGAAGTAGGCTCCATCGGATGTGCGTTGGAAAGTGGTGCGCGAGAAATCGGTGTGAAGCAGGTACCCGTATTGATTGCAGCTCCTCAAATGCGCCGCTACCAAAGCTTCGGGCATTTGTTTGCAAGCTTCGATGACAAGATTTATCGAATCGACCGCCACCCGGTAATGCGAGAGCACCCGGTAACACCTATCACTGAATCTGACGTAGCAGCTCATCTCCAACAACAAACCGCGGCTACTGACTTTGGATGCGTGACTCTTGAAGACCTTAAGGGATCGGCAACTTCACTCGCAGACTATTTCGAGCCATCCAATAGTCAATTTGCAGCACTCACCATCGACTGTGTAGACCCACAAAGCGAAAAAGCAGTTGGTGCATTGCTGTGGCAGTCGCGTAAGCAGCACCCGTTTGTCATTGGGTCGCAGGGTGTCGAGTATGCGCTGGTGAGACACTGGCAGGCAGAAGGTCTACTAGCTCCATTGCCACCAGTCAAAAGCATTGGTCATGCTGATCGAATGGCCATTGTTTCCGGCTCGGTGTCGGAAGCCACTGCACAGCAGATAGCATGGTCGCGACAAAACGGATTTGAATGTATTCGTTTTGACGCTTCGTCTGCCTGTCAGTCCAGAGATGTCCTTGAAACCGAGATGCAACGAGTATTGTCGCTGGCACTACAATCGCTTGAGCGTGGCGTAGATCCACTCATCTTTACCGCAGAGGGTCCCGCAGATTCTTATATCGTAAAATTCAAACAAACCCTGAAAGCCAATAGCATTGAAGTTCAGCAGGCAAACAAAACTATAGGCAAAGCACTGGGTCAAATTTTGTACAGGTTAATCAATGAAGCTGGTTTAGGCCGTGTTGTTATTTCCGGTGGAGACACCTCTGGCTTTGCAACCCGGCAGTTAGGTATTTTTGCGCTTACAGCTCTTGCCCCAACCATTCCGGGAGCACCAATCTTTAAAGCACACTCCCATGGTCGAATAGACGGTCTCGAAATCGCACTAAAAGGCGGACAAATGGGCAGTCCTGACTACTTTGGTTGGGTTAAAGAGGGAGGCGGTCATCGATAAAGCATGTTCTGGCAGGCTTCAAAACCCCTGCAGCTAATGACTTGCGAGAATCAACAATGAAAGCGGTAGACAATGGCTAACGACGATATCCGTGTGACCTACAGGTTGGAATCAGCCGGCGATATTGCAGCTCTTGCTGAAAAAATCGCCTCTGATCAATCGACGGGAACATTCACTGAGCTTCCCGGGGAATCTGAAGCTGTACGTGCACGCTGTGCGGCTAAAGTCATAAGCATCCATCCCTTGGATCCACTCGATGTTCCCTCTATCCCGGATCCGGCTAGTACCGGGCCCTATGTTAGAGCGGATGTCGTGATTGCTTTTCCGATTGAAGCCATCGGTACCGATATCGCTGCGTTAATGACCATCGCCATCGCTGGTGTCTACTCGGTTCGCGGACTAACGGGTGTCAGGGTGGTGGATATCGAGCTGCCAGAGCCATGGTCCACTCATCCAGGTCCACAATTTGGCATTGCCGGCTCCCGGCGTTTGATGGGTGTGGATAAGGGGCCGATTATCGGGTCGATCATCAAGCCGTCTCTGGGCCTGCTGCCAGAAGAGACGGCATTGGTCGTAAAAGAGCTTTGCGAGGCTGGTGTTGATTTTATCAAGGACGATGAGAAGTTAATGAGCCCTGGCTATTCGACGCTACAAGATCGGGTAAAGGTCATCATGCCGGTTATTGATCAGCACGAACAACAGACGGGAAAACGAGTGATGTACGCGTTTGGAATTTCGTCGGCAGATCCTGATGTGATGATGCAGAATCACGATCTGGTGGTTTCTGGCGGTGGCAATGCCGCAGTTATAAACATCAATTCTGTTGGTCATGGGGGCATGTCATTCCTTCGCAAACGTTCAGGGCTTTGTTTGCATGCTCATCGCAATGGTTGGGACATCCTGACCCGACATCCCGGTCTTGGAATGGAATTCCGCGTGTACCAGAAAATATGGCGTTTACTTGGAGTGGATCAATTTCAGATCAATGGCATCCAGGCAAAGTATTGGGAATCGGATGATAGTTTTGTTCAATCCTTCAAAGACCTGGCAACTCCTATTTTCTCAGAGGCAGATCGCAGCCTTCCAGTTGTGTGTTCCGGGCAGTGGGGTGGTCAGGCAGTGGAAACCTATCATCGGACCGGGCGATCACTGGATTTGATGTATCTTGCTGGAGGGGGAATACACGGCCACCCAATGGGGTCTGCTGCCGGAGTGCGTGCAATCAAACAAGCGTGGGACGCGGCGGCGCTCAGTGTGGATCTGGGAGAGTATGCCAAAGAACATGTGGAACTGGCGTCTGCACTTAAAAAATGGGGCTCCAAGCCATAGTTGGATCTGGCAGCCCGACACAGCATTAACTTTTCGGCTTTTTCAACAACACAACTTAAGTGTGTCATGCCAAATCGATTGCTTGGCGTTAAAGTTTAGTGCTGCCATGGCCGGGCTGGTTGAGGGCAGAGTATGCAGTGTAATCCTGTCAGCATTGGCAAGTTCGGGTAATACCTGTTGCCGAAATAGCTTTTCAGCAGTTTTACCATTAAACAGAATATTCCGGATGTGTTGGTGTTCCTGCATAAAGGTGTTGAAATCGTTGCACTGCACGGACTTGCCGACGATCGCGGAATCCAGGCTGCCGACTCTTTCACAATGCTTGACCACATCCCAAATTGCCAGGCCAGCTTCGACTGCGGCAGTGGTCATCGACGGGTAGTCGTCGTCGCTGAACTCAAAAAAACTGCAGATAATTGGCCAGAAGGCATTGCGAGTGTGCGCGTAGTAGCGATGTTGCTCCAGTGAAACCACGCCGGGCATCGACCCCAATATTAATGTATGAGCATTGTCCCCGGCGAGAGGAGGAAAAGCCTGTAGCAGATTACCCGTCAATCAACCAACACCCCACGCAGTACGATGGAGCTGAGAGTCTGACTGGCATCCTTGTAAAGCTTGTCGTCGGTGTCGGTCGTCAACGCCTGTATTTGGGTTGCAAAATCCGCATAGTGTTGGGTTGATGCCCAGATCATAAAGATCAAGTGCATGGGTTTTACCGGTTGTAACTTTCCGTTATCGATCCAGTGCTGGATCACCTCGCACTTCAGTTCCACCAGCTCTTTAAGCTGGTTGCTTAAAAAGGGTTGAATCATTGGAGCGCCTTGCATGATTTCATTGGCAAAGAGTCTTGAGGCGCGTGGGTTCTGTTGCGATAGTCGCAGCTTGGTTTCAATGTAAGCTCGCAGTTCCTGCTCGGGATCCTTGTCTTGGTCGAGCCTCGCCAAGGGCTCCAGCCACTGATCGAGAATACTTTCAAGGACAGCCAGATACACATCGTTCTTGCGTCGGAAGTAGTACAACAGATTCGCTTTCGACATGCCGGCTTTGGCGGCGATTTGATCAATGGTGGTGCCGCGATAGCCAAACTGGGAAAACATATCCAGCGCCGCCTCCAGTATTTTTTGCTGGTTTGCCGCCTGTATGCGAGTTGTTTTTTTTGTTGGAGAGTTCATGTGTAGGCTGCAGTGAGCGAGGATCTGTTTGCCTGACGCAGTCTAACGGACCTTGCTGGCAAAATCTTGACCGATTGGTAAAATTGGGATAGTTTATGACGCGTTACTGCTGCTCCGATCGCGGTCGTGCGTCAACCGTTGGTGGTATTATTTCAGACGTCATATTCAGAGAATCGTTCAGCATGATAAACAACCTTGTAAACGGGCAATCAGTAGCTTCAAACAGCGGTCGTACTCAACCGGTATTTAACCCGGCGACCGGTGAAGAGATTGACCAGTTGGCACTGTCCAGTACAGCAGAAGTTGATTCAGCCATTGCTGCAGCGGCAGCAGCAGCTCCAGCCTGGGGCGCGACTCCGGCTTTGAAACGTGCAAGTTTGATGTTCAAGTTCAATGAATTGCTGGACAAGCATGCTGAAGACATCGCCAAACTGATTTCCCGCGAGCACGGCAAGACCCACGATGATGCGCTGGGAGAATTGACCCGCGGCAAAGAAGTAGTCGAATTTGCCTGCGGTATTCCACATCTGCTCAAAGGTGGTTATTCGCGTAACGTCGGTCCGCAAATTGACTCCTATTCCGATCGCCAGCCCTTGGGTGTGGTAGCAGGGATAACTCCTTTCAATTTTCCAGCGATGGTTCCTATGTGGATGTATCCAATTGCTGTTGCCTGCGGTAACACCTTTATTCTGAAACCGTCCGAGCGTGATCCGTCAGTTGTCAATTTTGTGGCTGAGCTTTTCCATCAGGCGGGTTTCCCGGAAGGTGTTCTCAATGTGGTGCATGGGGACAAGGAGGCCGTTGATGCAATACTTGATTCCCCCACAGTACAAGCGGTGAGCTTTGTAGGTTCTACCCCGATCGCGGAGTATGTTTACCAGCGTGGTACAGCTGCCGGCAAACGGGTTCAAGCGCTGGGTGGTGCCAAGAATCATATGGTGATCATGCCTGATGCGGATATGCAGCAGGCTGCCGATGCGCTGATGGGAGCGGGTTTTGGTTCGGCTGGCGAGCGTTGCATGGCGGTGTCGGTTGCGGTGCCTGTTGGTGAGAAAACGGCTGACCAACTTATAGAGCGGTTGGTACCCATGGTAGAAGCATTGAAGGTGGGGCCGGCTGATGATGCTGATGCCGAGATGGGGCCGGTCATTACCCAGGCTGCGAAAGACAAGATTAGCGGCTTGATTGATTCAGGCGTACAGCAGGGTGCAGATCTGTTGGTTGATGGCCGTAACCTGAGCTTGCAAGGTTATGAGAACGGCTATTTCCTCGGCGGTAGTCTTTTTGACAAGGTCACCACCGATATGGATATCTACAAACAGGAAATCTTCGGCCCTGTTTTGTCAGTGGTACGCGCCAATGATTATTCTGAAGCGGTGCAAATGATCAATGACCACGAATACGGGAACGGTACGGCGATTTTCACTCGCGATGGTGATGCGGCTCGATCTTTTGCCGATGGCATACAAGTAGGAATGGTGGGTATCAATGTTCCCATTCCGGTGCCTGTCGCTTATCACAGCTTTGGTGGCTGGAAGCGTTCCCTGTTCGGTGATCATTCCATCTATGGCCCTGAAGGCGTTCATTTTTATACCCGCCTGAAAACGGTGACCAGCCGCTGGCCCGGCGGGATCAAGGATGGTGCTGTGTTCTCTTTCCCGACAACATAGCTTGTCGACTTCCGGATGAAATCATTTTCAAACGACGCTATCGAATAAGGAGACAGTCATGCCTATAACCAGCAACATGAAGATCAACGGCGAACGGCTGTGGGATTCGTTGATGGAGATGGCGAAAATCGGCCCTGGTGTGGC
>CALFCE010000265.1 GCA_937951215.1 uncultured Granulosicoccaceae bacterium | reverse complement strand
ACAGTGATTTCCCTGCAAAAATTTTACGGTGGAACGGCGCCCTGTACACCGGGGGATAGCTATAACAACTGGTTAACTAACGGCCCCTTACATCTTCTGGAAGAGCAGTTATTGCATCACGATAACAATGCGAACGGCAATTGCAATATGAGAGTTCGTTACCAGCCAGGATCGGGCTCCGAGCCACCTAACTGGGTTGCACCTGGCAGTGTAGACACTGCACATGCCGTTGATACCGTTCAAGGCATGTTGTTCGCCGCAGACCAAGGATTTCTTGACAACCCATCTGCTGTGATTAACTGCATGTGTGGCACTATCAATAACCAAACATGGACGGGGAACGGTTGGAATTTCGCGTGGAACGGAACATCACCAAATCTGACATCAACTCCGGCAGCAATGCTGAACATTCTCAAGTACTGCACCGAAAACAAACAAGCCTTCATCGACTGGGCGCTCAACACTCGCTTCCCAGCTGGCCCCACAGCGCTGCAAGTCTGGGCCAATCTTCTGGCCTGCTGTGACGAATAACAGCGAGTTCCGCACCCTTGCCGATCAGCTAGATCAACTAGACACAGGCTATCGGATCGTTAGCTGAAACCCTGCCCGGTTGATATACCAGGCTCGGCAAACTGTGCCAGATACCCTAACTGCGAAACAGCACAAGCAAGCTTCCATGCTCTGGTGGCAGATATCTGATTAATTTGACGGCCCTACAGCTAACCATCAAATCAATACGATGAGTTAGGCGCATCGTCCGGATTAACCTCATCGAAGACCTCATCAGGATCCACATCATTGTCCAGCAACACTCCCCGGACTGTTTCAATTTCTGCCAGAACCTTGTCGGTACGCTCGCCGTATTCATAGCGTGTGACTTCAATCGCTTTCGGCATATAGCTGAATGCCACCTTCAAGGCATACAGCGAATCTTCATCCAGTTTCTGACTCACGATGATCAACACCCTCCGGTAAGTAACCTATATTTAACTTTGACAGGCCAAATCGTATTCTGTGTGCTATTTCTCTGTCTACAGGGATATTTAGCCACATTCATGAAACATCCGCTTGGATTGCGCTGCAGACCCTCTCAAAGTGACCGCAATGTCAGCAACGGTGGTATCTGAACAGGGTATTATAAGGAGTTGGCCCTATTGATTGGCAGTGGCCACAACACCGGCCATTGGCAAGGCTGATCAACGTCAGTGACTGCTCCTTGTTGAACAGGGCAGCGGCAGATGGCATTAAAAAGCACGAGCAACTCTGATTCAAAGTTCAGGCTGAAAACATGACATTTAAAAATATACTCTTTCTGGCGCTGTCCTCCCTTACGCTCGTCGCTTGCGGCGGCGGCTCAGGTGGAAGCGTGTCCGGAACACCAGACACCTCGGTAACTGCTGGAGGCACTGGTAGCAACCCTGACTCCACTGCCACAACCGGAGGCACTACCACCAGTGGTACTGGTGGAGGCTCTGGTGTTGGTAACGAAACAACGGGCGGAGATGCCGGATCAACGGGTGCCACAACAGGTACCGACTCTGCAGGTAACTCTGGCGGTACTGGCGCGGAGCCCGTTGACGGTGGGGAAAACAACAATCAGTTCAGCAATGCTGACTCAGGTCTCAGTCATCCTGGTACCAAACTACCCAGTGGTGACCCATCCCGCCTCACAGGCCCCCTGTTTTCGGCCATAGGCAAAGCGAAAGTCGATGCCATCCCGCAGCCACTGGGCGTGGTCTATGAGGTGGTAGAAAACCACGCCAATCAGGATACAGACGAAAACTGTAAAATGCTGGCCGCTGAATTTGCTTCCTGCAGCATCGCCAATATTCATATAAAAGATGCCAACGGATCTCTTAACGATGGTAACTGGCGTCTCTACTTCCCGAGCATCAGGCGCATTCTGAGAGTTGATAGTAGCGAGTTCGATATTTTCCTGGTCAATGGAGATCTCAACTACATCACACCCAACGCCGGTTTCACAGGCTTCAACGGTGACAGTAAAACCATCAAGATCATCACCGAATTCTCTCACCTGCATGAAAGTGATTTTATGCCCCGCTACTTTCTGGTTCGAAACGGTGGCTCTGCTGAACTGCTGGCCAACACAGACAGTGCCACAGATATCACCGGCTATGCAGTCGAAATCACAGGCGATAACCGCCGGGCGTTTAACGGTGAGGTGCACCAGCTGGCCGATTCGAGCAATCGCTTTGAAAAATTCTCGACCGTAGCGCCAATCGATGCATCGTCATTGATCATACCGACACCGCGCGAAATTTCTGTCGTGTCCGGTTCACTCGATATCAGCGCGGGTATTCGTTTCGAAGTTGGCCCCCTGTCACAAACATCAGCCGATGTTCTAAATGCTCGCGCAGCCCAATTGGGTGTGGCAGGTAATGGTGTGACAGTTGCCAGCAGCTTCCCAACCCAGGCACCTCCCCCTGCCGGCCAACATTCACTTAGCATCTCCACTACTGGGATCTTGTTGGCAGGCAATACCGATCAGGATTTGTTCTATGCCGGGCAATCCTTACTATCACTTGTAACCCCGGGTTCGACGACACTGCCTTTGGTCATCACCAACGACGCACCCAGATTCGATTACCGGGGTATGCATATCGATGTTGCACGTAATTTTCATCCGCCTCAGCAAATAAAAAAACTGATTGATCAACTCGCTGCTTATAAAATGAATGTGCTGCATTTTCATTTATCCGATGATGAAGGCTGGCGTTTGGAAATTCCGGGCCTGCCAGAACTGACCAGCGTGGGTGGCAAACGTCAGTTTGCACTTGATAGCGATGGCAACCCGACCGAGGCTACCAGCCTGCTACCGCAACTGGGTTCTGGTCCGGCAAGCAATAACTCGGGCAGCGGCTTTTACACCAGAGCAGAATTTGTCGATTTGCTGCGTTACGCCAAAGATCGGTATGTGAGCATCGTTCCGGAGTTTGATACACCGGCACATGCTCGTGCGGCTGTGGTGTCAATGCGCGCCAGAGCTGCCAACCTTGGCCAACCCGGCAACCCGAATATTCGGGTCGATGACCCCCTGGACACGTCAAACTACCTGACAGTTCAGCACTATGACGATGGAATTCTGAATCCCTGTATTGAAGGTACTTATAACTTTCTTGGTACCGTGGTTGGCGAAGTGGCATCCATGTATAACGAAGCTGGCGCAGTGCTCGATGTCTGGCACATGGGTGGTGACGAGGCCAAAAACGTTTATCTTGGTGCAGGATTTGAAGATCTGTCTGCCGGCTCGGTCACCCCCTGGAAGGGCGATATTGATCAAAGCCAGTTCGACTTCCCATGGGAACAATCACCCTCATGCCAGGCGCTGATCGCCAGTGACCCGAACCTGAACAACCTCAACGATCTGACTGAACGTTTTGTTGTACGCCTGTCCGAGATCGTCAACAACGCTGGTATCCCTGCCCTGTATGCTTATCAGGATATCTTGCGCACATTGAACGGCAACCAGCTGGCAACTCAACGCGCCGGTGTCGGGTTCTGGGAAATGGTGTGGGATCAGGGCTATCGAAATGCCTACGACTGGCC
>CALFCE010000264.1 GCA_937951215.1 uncultured Granulosicoccaceae bacterium | reverse complement strand
CCACCCCGTTACTGTCGACGCTGTTCGAATACGGTGAGTTCAAACCCCGCGATACGCGGATGGCCAGCTATAGCCTGATGGCCTACTCGCTGGGTGTACCTGCGTTTATTCTCACCAAAGTCTTTCTGCCGGCTTTTTTTTCGCGCCAGGACACCAGAACGCCGGTCAGAATCGGCATCATTTCATTAGTCAGCAATATGATTTTTAATATTTTGCTGGTGGTGCCAATGGTGCTGCTGGATTTCGTCGCCCCGCATACCGGGCTGGCAATTGCATCCAGCATGTCGGCATGGCAACAAGCGTGGCTCTTGTACAGAAAACTGGGTAGCAGCGGTATCTACCAGCTGTCGAAACCGGTACTGAAGTTTGCAGCGCGCTCGCTACCTGCACTGCTGGTGATGGCCGTTGTCATTGTGGTTGGTTCGGTACAACCCTGGAACCCGCAACCCTGGAGTGAGTGGCAGGCTTTTCAGCGTGCCAGCACATTAGTCGTTATAATTTTACTGGCTATCATTAGCTATGGTGTCACTCTGTGGATGAGCGGCGTCCGACCGGCAGACCTGCTTTCAAAATCTGCCGAATGATCAATTGCTTGATCAACATCAACACACAGGAAAAAAACGGTGAGGCTTAGCCCAGCAACAGAGCAATCTCGATGGAACTGATTCGAGGTACCCATAACTGCCGACCAAAACACCATGGTTGTGTTGCCACGATTGGCAATTTTGATGGTATGCACCGCGGACACCAGGCTATTTTCCAACAATTGCAGCAAGCCGCAACAGAGCACTCCCTGCCTTCCTGTGCGATCAGCTTTGACCCATTGCCGTTTGAGTACTTTCAGCCACAAGCCACCGCACACCGCCTGTCCACTCTGCGCGACAAGTTTGCTGCGATTGCAGCTACCGGCACCGAACGTTTGTTGCTGTTGCGTTTCAGTCAAAAGCTGGCCATGCAGCCAGCTGAAGATTTCATCGCGCAACTGCTGGTGCAGAAGCTCGGGGTCAGACATTTGGTCATCGGCGATGATTTCAGATTCGGCCGCGAGCGTCACGGGGACTTTGAGCTGCTGAGCAAGTTCGGTGAAAGCCATGGTTTTGATGTCGTTAATACGCAGTCTGTGACTGCCAACAAGGTGCGTGTCTCCAGCAGCGCCGTACGTGAGGCGCTGCGTGAGGGAGAGTGTGAACTTGCCACAACACTACTGGGCAGGCCTTACCGGATAAGCGGCCGCGTAGTGCGTGGCGATCAGGTAGGCCGACAGCTGGGCTATCCGACAGCCAACATCGCATTGAAAACACTCGACGCAGTCCCTCGCGGGGTTTTTGCGGTCGCGGCCACTGCGGCTGACAGCGTCGACGATCAACCAATGCCGGGTGTGGCAAATCTCGGTGAGCGCCCCACAGTCAACGGCAAGAAACTATTACTCGAGGTGCACTTGTTTGATCGGGATCCGGATCTGTACGGACAGATCCTGCAGGTGGATTTTCTCAAGTATCTGCGTGCAGAAAAGAAATTTGATTCTCTGGATGCCCTGAAAGCTGCAATATCTGCAGACGCAGACGCTGCCCGTCAGCACCACAAGCTGTAATCAGTAGTATGATCATGATCAGTGGTCTGTTCACCCGTTTGCCTATTTGAACAGGTGTAACAATAAAAAGGCTTGTCAGCCGTCATTCAACTGACAAAGCCGTCGATATAAACCAAGAACGTGCATGAACCAAAAAAGAACTGTCTGGAGATGGTTCCTATACAAGTGAGCATTAAGCCGTGACCGCAAAACCTGCGAAAAACACTCAATACAAACACACGCTCAATCTGCCGCAAACAGATTTCCCGATGCGTGGCAATCTTGCCAAACGCGAGCCGGAAATGCTCAAGCGCTGGCAGGACATCGATATTTACGCAAAGATCCGGGCTGCCTCAAAAGGCCGTGAACAGTTTATTCTGCATGATGGCCCTCCTTACGCTAACGGCGATATTCACATCGGGCATGTTGTAAACAAGGTCATCAAGGATTTGATTGTCAAAAGCAAGCAGATGGGGGGCTTTGATTCACCCTACATTCCCGGCTGGGACTGTCACGGCCTTCCAATCGAGAACAAAGTTGAATCACTGGTCGGGAAACCGGGTGACAAGATCGACGAAGCAGGCTTCCGGGCGAAATGTCGTGAGTATGCTGCCGAGCAAATTGACAGTCAGCGTGAGGAGTTCAAACGGCTCGGGGTTTTTGGTGAATGGGATGACCCCTATCTGACCATGGCGTTCCAGAACGAAGCTGACATCATTCGTTCTTTAGGCAAAATCATAGAAGCAGGTCACATATACCAGGGCGTCAAACCCGTCCACTGGAGCTGGGGAGCACACTCTGCAGTTGCCGAGGCGGAGGTTGATTACGAAGACAAAACCTCTACTGCCATCGATGTGCGATTCAGCCCGCGCGACAAAACTGATTTCCTGGCAGCATTTGCATCTGCAGATGTCGCCGATCTTGACTTGCCAGTGTCGGTCGTGATCTGGACCACAACGCCATGGACCATCCCGGGTAATCTTGCCGTTGCTCTGCATCCAGAGCTTGAGTATGCGCTGGTCGAATGTGACATTGAAGGTGGCCCGGGTCCGGAACTTTTGCTGCTGTCGGAAGAACTCACGGCCGATGCCATGGGTCGTTACGGCGTCGAGTCTTATCGTATCCTCGCCACTGCGAAAGGTGCAGCCTTTGATCGAAAGCTACTGGCCCACCCGATCTATGATCGCGACTCAGTGATGGTGTTGGGAGACTATGTCACTACCGAAACCGGCACCGGCTGTGTGCACACGGCCCCGGATCATGGTGTCGATGACTTCTACACCGGCAAACGCTACGACCTGGAGCTACTCAATCCGGTCGACGATCATGGCATTTATTCAAAAAATGTAGAGCTCTTTGCTGGCGAACACGTGATGAAGGTGGATGAGCATTTACTGGAAGAACTGCAATCGCGCCAGCGGCTGGTCAAGGCGGCGAAGTACAAGCATAGCTACCCCTATTGCTGGCGCACCAAAACACCGATTATCTACCGTGCCACACCTCAATGGTTTGTCAGCATGGACGATAAAGACTTGCGAAAAACAGCGCTGAATGAAATTGGCAAGGTGAAATGGGTTCCTGACTGGGGCCAAGCTCGTATCGAGGGCATGATCGCCAACAGACCTGACTGGTGTATCTCACGTCAGCGCTACTGGGGTGTTCCGCTGCCGCTGTTTGTTCACAAAGAGAATGGCGAGTTACACCCGGATACTCTGGATATCCTCGAAAGAGTGGCAGTCAAGGTTGAGGAAGGTGGCATCCAGGCATGGTTTGATACGCAAAACGAGGAACTACTCGGTGGCGCAGCTGATGACTTTAAAAAAGTCACTGATGTATTGGATGTGTGGTTCGATTCCGGCACCACCTTCGCTCATGTACTGGGACGCCGCGACAGTCAAACCTACCCTGCTGATATGTACCTTGAAGGCTCTGATCAACACCGTGGCTGGTTCCACTCATCGTTACTGGCAAGTGTTGCTATCAACCAGATCGCACCTTACAGGCAGGTGTTGACGCATGGATTTACCGTTGACCAGCAAGGACGCAAAATGTCGAAATCACTCGGCAATGTCATCGCCCCTCAGAAGATCCTGAAAACACTGGGCGCTGACATTATCCGTTTGTGGGTCTGTTCAGCTGACTATCGCGGGGAGATGTCAGTGTCCAATGAAATTCTTGATCGCATGTCTGACTCCTACCGGCGCATACGCAACACCGCCCGTTACCTGCTCAGTGCGCAGTACGATTTTGATCCGAGTCAACAGATGGTTGAGCCTTCGGAAATGCTGGCCCTGGATCGCTGGGCCGTTGATTGCACCGCAAGAGCGCAACAGGACATTCAGCAGGCTTACCACGATTACAACTTTCATGGCGTCTATCAGCGCATACACAATTTTTGCTCTGTAGAAATGAGTAGCTTCTACCTCGACGTGATAAAAGACCGTCAATACACCACATCGACTGACAGCCATGCCCGCCGCTCAGCGCAAACTGCAATGTATTTGATCACGGAAGCACTGGTTCGCTGGATTGCTCCGGTGCTGAGTTACACCTCGGATGAAATCTGGCAACACATGCCGGGCAAACGTGGCGAGACAGTATTCACGGAGACCTGGTTTGAAGGTCTGTTCAGGTTGGAAGATACCGACACCATCAGCTCGTCTGATTGGGACCGGGTTATTGAAGTTCGAAGTATCGTGTCCAAAGAACTGGAGAAACTGCGCGTTGAAGGGGCCATCGGCGGTGCTCTTGATGCCAACGTTCGATTGTCAGCCAGCGGAGAATTATTGCTGAGCTTGAAGAAGCTGGAGGACGAGATGCGCTTTGTGCTGATCACGTCTGAAGTCAGCATTGAAGCGCTCGATACATCCGCGGACACACCAGCTGCGACTGTGGAAGTAGGCCCTGACCAGCTACTGATAGAAGTGACTGCCTCCAGCGACCCCAAATGTGTGCGCTGCTGGCACCATCAGCCTTCTGTGGGCAGTGATCAGGAGCATCCGGAACTATGCAGCCGATGCGTACAGAACGTCAGTGGCCAGGGCGAGACCCGGCTCTATGCCTGAGCGACCAGACCTAACTTAAACACTCATCCAGCGAATTCAAAAACCTCATGCCAGTTTTTCTAAGATTCCTGATCAGCACCATTATCGTTGTTGCCGATCAGGTGACCAAAATCATCGCGGACAGATCGATCGAGATGTACGAACAGATCTATGTGCTGCCGGTGTTTAATCTGACCTTGCACTACAACAAAGGGGCGGCTTTCAGCTTTCTCAGCGATGCCGGTGGTTGGCAACGCTATTTCTTCACCGCCATCAGTGCTATTGTCAGCATTGTGCTGATCATTTGGTTAATGCGGCTTGCCAGATCCGAAAAAATCATGACCTGGGCCTTGGCGCTGGTACTCGGTGGTGCGATGGGCAACCTGATCGACCGCGTTATCTACGGACATGTGATAGATTTTATCCAGGTACACTGGAATGAGTCCTACTTCCCCTCATTTAATATTGCTGATAGCGCTATCACTGTTGGCACCGTTTTACTACTGATCGCCACTTTTCGCGAAGGACGATCAGAGAATGAAACAGGATAATTGTTTCAATGGAAATATTACTTGCCAATCCTCGAGGTTTTTGTGCTGGCGTTGACCGGGCCATAGAAATTGTTGACCGCGCTATCGCCATGTTTGGCGCACCCATCTATGTTCGTCACGAGGTGGTACACAATAAATTTGTTGTCGACGGGTTACGCGACAAAGGAGCTGTTTTTGTTGAAGAGCTGCATGAGGTGCCGGATGATTCCACAGTCATATTCAGTGCCCATGGTGTCTCAAGACAAGTTGAGCAGGAAGCAAACGACCGGGGTTTGACCGTCTTCGATGCAACTTGCCCGTTGGTGACCAAAGTGCATATGGAGGTTTTACGCTATGCCAGAGACGGCAAGGAAGTCATTCTGATAGGCCATCGTGGACATCCGGAAGTTGAGGGGACCCTGGGCCGGTATGATACTTCCCACGGTGGCAGAATCATTCTGGTAGAGACACCGGACGACGTTGCCGGGCTGACAATAGAAAATCCTGATGCACTTGCTTTTGTATCCCAGACAACCTTATCGGTTGATGATACTGCAGAAATCATCGAGGCACTCCGCCAACGTTATCCCGGCATCGTGGCTCCGAACAAAGACGACATTTGCTATGCCACCCAAAATCGTCAGGATGCTGTGAAAAAGCTCTGCGAAGAAGTCGATTTACTGCTTGTTGTGGGCGCTGTTAACAGCTCGAATTCCAATCGGCTACGCGAACTGGGTACGCGGGCGGGTATCGACTCAAAGTTGATCGATGGTGCACAGGACATCGAAGAATCGTGGTTGACGGGGCGTCGCAAAGTGGGTGTTACTGCTGGTGCATCCGCACCGGAAATTTTGGTTCAGGAAGTGATCGCACGATTGCAGCAAAGTGGTGGTAATACCGCTGAAGAGTACAGCGGTATCGTCGAAACCATTACTTTCTCAATACCAAAGGTTTTACGCAAACCTGCAACCTGAGCTCTGACACCTGGTCTGCCAGACTCCAGAAAGACTCGAGAAGCCAGCACGCCACGATGTCCGCAGTGACTCACTCAGGCCGTAGCGGCTAGCTCGCCTTTTTGAACAGCTCCTGCACGCCAGCGCTATTCTCTGTAGCCTGGCTCAGTATGTCTTGAGGGGCTTTAAGATCGATACCTGCCTGTTGCAGTCGTCGCGCCAGTAGCAAATTGTCGGCACTGGGAATCGAGGACTGCTCTGACTCCGGCAGCTCACTGTGTATGATCAGCAAGGAGGCTGCCATCAGATCTGCATATGAAATTTCACCCGGATGGTTACGGTACCAGTCACGCGCATTTTGCGCACTATCGACAAACTCAACCGGAAATTCCCACGAGCTGAGCAACCAGTGGCTGACAATGCCCCGCAGGTTTTCGATACAACCAGCCAGCTGGGCCGGATCGGTAAACTTGTCTGCATGACGTTCCGCGTAAGTAATAACCGCGAGCTCGCCAATATCGGAGAAGATTGCGTTCAAGGCTGCAGTTTCCGATTTCAGATTTGATAACTCCTTGGCCACCACTTGCGAAATGGCGCTTGCCAAACGGGTCCTTTGCGAGAAGCGCCGGAAACGATCCTGGATAATCGGGTTCTTGCAAATCAGCGTATTACTTTTGAGGTGTTCACTAATACCCTGAACAGTAGCTTCTACACCCAGACGGCTGATCGCTCCCCTGGTGGTCTGGATCGAATCACTTGAGCCGCCATCTGCACGGTTGGCCATTCTTGCCATAAAAACGCAAAGACCTGCATCTGACTGAATGATTTCAGCAAGCTCGGGAATACCGAGAGAATTGCCCAGAGTAGGTAAAATTTTGGCAGTGGATTCACCAAAGCATGCCAGCTGTAGTTTGTTGTTTGAAATATCGGCATAGATATCATCAAACAACAGGTTGTCCAATTCGGTTACCTGAACGTCAGTGACAGAAATAGCGTTTTTCTGTTGCTCCGAGATCAGAATATCCATCTGCTCGCGACCGAATTTGACTATCTTGGCAACCGCCGGTGTTTTGAGGGATTGATACGCTTCCTTATCGGAGAACAATGGCTCAAGGGCCTGCGGTGTACGGGCTGACAAAGTCCCCACTTCTTCCTTACCGCTGTAGAGCGTTACAGAACCTTCTATCAGATACATCAACCATCGATGTGCGTTTTCAGGTTTGAGGACATCGTTGCGCTGCATGTGTGTTATCGATGCTGATTTGCAAATCGCTGCCTGATTGACTGCATTAAGCTCATTGACAGGCGACACACTGCTCGCGGCTTTGGCTACCAATGCCAGATTTTCATCGCTCTCCTGAACAGACGATTTTTGATTGCTTTTGAAAACCATGATTCTATCTCGGCAATTCAGTTTATTTTTACTGTGAAACAACGCTTCCCCGGTAACCAGGTTTGCGCTACCCCACTCTTTAGCTATGTTTCGAAAAGTATGGCCTTGTGGAAACCTGACAGGATTACTACAAGGCTGCTTATGACGTTGTCGGCATTTTTTGCAAAAAATGAAACTCCGGAAGAGACAGCCGGATCCACTTCACAAAAAAAAACCCCTGCGAGCGGCAGGGGTTTTTTGTCATGCTATCCCTAGAGCTCATTGACGCAATCAAGAGCCGCGTCCCCGAAAGGCGGTGTGACCTGAGTCCCGTACGGGCTGAAGCGGTTGGGAGGTGACGTATTGGTATCGTCAATCTCGGTTCCCAGTATGGGCAAGCCAGACGAGAAGGTTGCTTCTGCTTCTACACCCAGTGCTTTTGCTCGTGCGGTGATCTCAAGGAAAGCCCACTGTGCGTTACTTTGCGGGTAGATTACCGCGAAGAAACCTGAACCCGTTGCATCAGTAGTAATAGTGCCACCCTCAACCGTTGGAGAGTTGACCGAATCAGCGGCTACCAATGCGGGATCCTGTGGATCAAGTGAACCGTTGTTGTTCAGATCTTCGCCAGCATCCAGGATTCTGTTCCCGTTCAGATCTTCGGCCTGGCAGGTAACAGAGGTCTCGGAACGAATGACCCAGCGATCGGGCTGAAATACTGCCGGCTGACCATTCACGCTGACAACTTCCTCCGAAAACTGACCGGCAGAGTTAACCAATCTCGCATAACCCTTTCGGTACGCCACTGGACGGATGGAAACCTCAACAGATGCACCTTCCAACGGTGAACCACCACCATCAGCCACTTGTACGACAAACGGCAGGCTGTACTGGGTTTCACCATTGATCGAACGTATCAAATCAGTTGTACCAATCGTCACGTTTAGAACGCGCTCAACAACCGTCAATCGGGTGCTGTCTACAATGGTTGTGCCCTGCACCTGAGCCACGATCTCAACAGCCTCGAAAACCGTTGCCTGATTACCGGCGGTAAAGGTCACACGAGCCTGTCCACTGCTGTCGCTGATCGCTGAGGCTGGATTGAGCTGACCACCTTTCAAATCAGCACTGGCAAAAATCACTTCCTGGTTTTTGACCGGGTTGCCATTGGCATCAGTAACAAGTGCTGTGATCGTGCTGGTATCAGTTGTAGGTACTCGAGTGGACGAAGCCGACAATCCAACCGTGGCTGGTGTTGTGGCAATAAATTCAATTTCCAGCTGTGTCGCCGGATCACCATCTTCATCTGAAGCTACCGAGACAGTGGCCGGTCCGGCACTGCTTGAAGTGACTTCAATTGTCGCGATACCCGCCATATTGGTTGTGGCAACAGAGCCACCCAGAATCTGTCCTGCGGTGATTCCAAAACGCAGGTCTTCACCAACAACAGGTGCACCCTCGCTTTCCCAGAAGACTTCGACGGTTGTAACTGATCCAACTTCAAGTTCTTCTGATGACGTCGGCGTCAGAAACTCAAGAATATCGTTCGCGACTGTCAGCTCATGAGAAATGACGGCGGTTCCCTCAAGCGCACTGGCTGTGACGGTATCACTCCCTGCATCACTGGTCACAGTGATAACCAGGTTGCCATTACTGTCGGTATTACCTTCTGCGGGTGTAATGGTGTTGCCTGCAGCGGAGGTCAAAATCACTGGCTCGTTTGCAATAGGCTCGCCGTTACCTGCTTTCAATGTCACGGTCAGCTCGGCTTCGTCACCCAACACCAGAGAGGAAGGACCAGCCATGGAGACTTCGCTACCTTCGGAAGCAATAGTCACCTCACCGATCACTGAACCTGATGCTGCGGTGACAGTGATATCCTGATTGCGATAGTCTCGCGCCAGATTGAGCACTGCACTGGCTTCGCCGTTGACATCAGTCAATGGAACAATATCCTGTAAAACACCACCAGTTGATGAGAAGTCAATTTGTTCGCCAGCCTTCGCACGATTACTCTCGTCAGTGACCAGTACCGTCACAGTTGCGACGTCGGTGCCACCGGTCAATATACTGTTTTTGTCACTGATCGCATGGACGCTCAACGCATCCGGCAACGCAGCCCCCAACTGTGGGTCGCCGCCGTTTACATTTTCACCGGTCGGGCCAAAAACAACCGCGCCTTCGGTTGTATCTGTTGTTGTCGATGATTGCGGGCGATCACCGCAAGCCTGCAGAAGCAGTGCACAACTGATGACCAAAGCACTAACAATTTTTTTCATGATAAAAACCTATGAGTGAGACTGATCGGGACGATTGCGATCCAATTTAGCGATAGCCACCAAAGTAGTACTGAAATCCGATCGAAGCATTGGTGTAGGCCCCGTCATCCAGTCGCAGGAAGTGAATGTTCAGAGATGTGGTGTCATCACCAAACAGGTTCAGACCAACACCGACAGCCTCTCCAGACTCTGAAAAGTTGATACTGGAAACTGAATCCAGGAATGCCTGTCCACCCAGTACGTAGGCTCCGATCTGACCGTATCTGAGACCAAGACGAATCATTGCTGCACCATAGGCGACCTGAGCCTCGGTAAAGACACTTTGGGCATCATCTGAGGAAGCTCCCAGCTGCAACTCAACTCCAACGAAGTTCAGCAATTGCAGCCCGACGGTACCGTTGATGGTTCCGAGAGTGCGCTCATCCGAACCGTTCACTTCAGCACCACCATCACCCAGGCCGACTCCAAAGTAGAGCTTGCTGATATCGGCCTGTGCCGATCCGGCAAACAATCCAAAGCACAGAACCATGCTTCCAAGAAGCTTTCTCATCACCTAATCTCCAATTCTCGTGTCGTTCCCCGGATGTACCGCAGCCTTATCCGTGGACAATTAACAAACATGCACCTGGCTGATAAATTCACCGATCGGTGCTTTGCAAATAACAGTAGTCATGTCGGCAACTTACGAAAACTACTTTAGAACTGCCCTGTCTTGTCACAGCTAACTGAAAATCGCCGAATTGACGCTGTTAAAACGGGCATACAGAGCATTATTTTCATAAAAATCAATGGGATATGAAAATACAAGAGTGTTGTCACAGCCGCTTCGATAAACAGATCTCAATTCACGTGCCAGAGTTGGCTGACAACTATGTGAAAGAAGCCACATTTTTACCGGCTTCTTGAAGCGCTTCCTGTTTCGGTGAGGTTTTGGAGGTGATCCGGCAAGAATGCTGTCACCGGTGAGTTTTCGGTACAATCCAATCGCCAACCCGGGTTTGACAGCAAAATCGAGTTGCCATGGACCCGCTTGGCCCGCCCACTAGACAGGACCGCTCACGGAATACCGATGCTCTGGATTAAATCATTTCACATCATATTTATGGTTACCTGGTTTGCCGGCCTTTTCTATCTGCCCAGGCTGTTTGTGTATCACGCACAAAGTACGGACGGAGCTCAACAGGAGACATTCAAGGTGATGGAACGCAAGCTGATGATCATGACCCATCTGGGTGGAGGGCTAACGATACTGTTTGGGGTCTGGCTGCTGGTCGGCTGGCTAGGACCGTTGATGAGTCAGACCTGGATGCAGATCAAGATGCTGATGGTCCTGATCGTGATGCTCTACCATGCCGCTTGCTACAAACTGATGCTGGATTTCAGGGCAGATCGCAATACCAAAGGCCACGTCTGGTACCGGCTGTTTAACGAAGTGCCGGTTCTGTTCCTGGTGTCGATTGTATTGCTGGTGGTTATTCGACCGTCTTGGTAAGCAGTGGCTCGAGTTCTGTCAACGCACGCTTGTAGACTTTGCGTTTGAAGAAAATCACCTTTTTACTGGGTTCCCAATAGTCGACCCAGCGCCAATGATCAAACTCCGGTTTGGGGCTGACGGCAAGATCCACGCAGGATTCAGAGCCTGTCATTCGCAGCATGTACCAGATTTGCTTTTGCCCAACACAGACCGGTTGCTGGTTTCTCCTGACATAGCGCTTGGGCAGCCGATATCGAAGCCACTGCTTGGTACAGCCCAATACTTCAACGTCAGACTTTTTCAGCCCGGTTTCTTCTCGTAACTCCCGAAACATGGCCTGCTCGGGCGACTCGCTGCTGTCTATGCCTCCTTGCGGGAACTGCCAAGCGTCCTGTCCAACTCGACGAGCCCAGAACAACTGCCCTTCACAATTACTCAGTATTATGCCGACATTTGCCCGATACCCATCTGAATCAATCACTTACGCCACCTTTATAGTTTTTATAGGGCCTCATCCGTGCTTCCCCAGCACTGATTCTTCCAAATTTTTAACCTTTCGGCAAATCAGCTTAATGTTGCAGGGTACAGCTACCTGCATGGGGGAAACCCCACTGGCTCCGACTGACTATTGCAGGAAAACTGCCAAAATAAGGTCGGTCAGGTTTTGGGCAGCGTGACACCCGTCTGGCCCTGATATTTCCCACCACGATCGGCATACGAGGTGTCACAAACTTCATCAGATTCAAAAAACAGCATCTGCGCTACGCCTTCGTTGGCATAAATTTTTGCCGGCAGAGGCGTGGTGTTGGAGAACTCCAGAGTGACATGCCCCTCCCATTCAGGTTCGAGCGGCGTGACATTAACGATAATGCCACAGCGTGCGTAGGTCGACTTGCCAAGACAAACGGTCAGCACGTTTCGGGGGATCCGGAAGTACTCAACCGTTCTGGCCAGTGCGAAGGAATTGGGGGGAATGATGCACTGATCGGCTTTGAGGTCGACAAAACTGTCCGGATCAAATGCTTTCGGATCTACCACGGCATGGTTGATGTTGGTGAAAATTTTGAATTCATCCGCACACCGCACGTCATAACCATAACTTGAGGTGCCGTAAGACACGATGCGCTGGTTGCCGGAGTCAACCCTGACCTGCCCGGCTTCAAAGGGTTCGATCAAACCATGCGCATCTGCCATACGCCTGATCCATTTGTCAGATTTTATGCTCAATTAACAAGATCTCCACTGCACTGACGATTCAGGGTTCAGGTATTTTGAATAACAATGTTGGGGAAGCTGGCGCTGTAGTCCTTGGCCTGTCGAGATAATTTTGCCGCAGCGCTGCGAGCAATTTCGCGATAGATTTCACTGGTACGACTGTCTGGCTCGGACACTACGGTTGGCTTGCCACTGTCGGCCTGCAAGCGAATACCAATTTCCAGCGGTAAGCTCCCAAGCAGATTGATATCCGCTTCGGCAGCCAGACTGGAACCACCGCCATCACCGAAGATATGCTCCTCGTGTCCACACTCACTACAGATGTGGGTACTCATGTTCTCTACAATGCCGAGTATTGGAACTTCTACCTTTTCAAACATTTTCAAACCCTTGCGCGCATCAAGCAAGGCGATGTCCTGCGGGGTAGTCACGATGACGGCACCACTCACCGGCACCTTCTGAGCCAGTGTCAACTGGGTGTCACCGGTGCCCGGAGGCAGATCGATCACCAGGTAATCAAGGTCACGCCAGCGAGTGTTGTTGAGCAGCTGCTCGAGCGCCTGAGTTACCATCGGACCTCGCCAGATTGTCGGGGTGTCTTCTTCGACCAGGAATCCGATGGACATGGTTTGCACGCCATAGTTTTCCATCGGCTCAATGGTTTTACCATCCTGTGATTCAGGCTGACCCGAAAGCCCCATCATGCGCGGCTGGCTGGGGCCGTAAATATCGGCATCCAGCAATCCCACTACCGCACCTTCGGAGGCAAGTGCCAGCGCGAGGTTCACAGAAGTGGTTGACTTGCCAACACCACCCTTGCCACTGGCAACGGCAATAATATTTTTAATGTTCTCCAGCCGCTTGACACCGCGCTGCACCGAATGGGCGATGATTTTGTGCGACACATTAATAGTGGCAGCTTCAACACCGGCCTCGGTTCGCAACAGGGCTTGCAGCTCAGTTACCAGCTGCTGTCCATATCGGGCAGCCGGGTACGGTAGCTGGATATCGATCGTAGCACTGTCACCATCGATGCGAATATCCGAGATAACTTTCGCCGCCACCAGGTTCTGGTCCAGGTGTGGATCCACATAAGTCTCAAGAGCTTTTTCTATTGTTTCTCTGTCAGGGGCTGCCATCAGGGCTGTTCTCGCTTGTTACTACTATTACTTGTTCAGGATAGGTTTTGTCGACTGGCCCGCAGGCCATTGCTGTATTCGCAATAATTGGCTGGACGGACCACCAGTGCGCTAAACTATACACTGAAATGCCCTGCCAGATCGCCTACCGGCTGCACCTGTTGATGCTCTCAACACCAGCCACCCGGCGCAGGCCGCAGCGAAACAATCCACGACCATTAATACCAACGGCGATTACACCCCCTCATGCCAACCAACACAAGCAACACCGAGCCAAGAAAAATACTGGTGACAGCGGCCCTGCCGTATGCCAACGGGGCTTTGCATCTCGGACATATGCTGGAATATATCCAGACCGATATCTGGGTACGCTTCCAGCGTCTGCGCGGGCATCAATGCCAATGGATCTGGGCGGTTGATGGCCACGGCACTCCGATCATGCTCAAAGCAGAAGCCGAGGGAGTCACACCACTTGAGCTGATCACCCGTTTCAAACATGAACACGAACGCGATATCGCCGGCTTCCTGCTGTCTCCCGACAACTACCATACGACTCATTCCGAGGAAAACCGGGAGCTGGCGGAACTGATTTACCGCCGAGCCCTGGACGCTGGCTACATCGTCAAGCGGACCATCGCTCAGTTGTACGATGCCGAAAAAGACATGTTCCTGCCTGATCGTTATGTCAAAGGTACCTGTCCCAACTGTGGCAAACCGGATCAATACGGCGATAACTGCGAACATTGCAGTGCCACTTACGATGCCATTGAGTTAAAAAATCCGGTCTCGGTTGTGTCTGGCTCCACACCAGTCAGTCGCGATTCAGAACAACACTTTTTCGCCTTGTCGAAATACACCGAATGGCTGAAAGACTGGACGACCAGCGGCACCCTGCAGCCCGAGATAGCCAACAAGGTCAAAGAGTGGCTTGACAGCGGTTTGCAGGACTGGGACATCTCTCGAAATGCCCCTTACTGGGGCTTTGAAATCCCTGATGCTCCCGGCAAATTCTTCTATGTCTGGCTTGATGCCCCTATCGGTTATATCGCCAGCCATAAAAACATGCTCGATCAATCGGGCGAGGATTTTATGCAAAGCTGGAACGCCGATGCTGACGGCGAGCTGTATCATTTCATCGGTAAGGATATTGCCAATTTTCATACTTTGTTCTGGCCGGCTCTGCTGGATGTGGCAGGCATGAGAAAACCGGACGGTGTCTTTTGTCACGGCTTCCTGATGGTTGACGATGCCAAAATGTCGAAATCGCGCGGCACATCGGTAACTGCAGAAACTTATTTAAAGCACCTGCAACCAGAATATCTGCGCTACTACTACGCTGCCAAGCTCAATGCAGGTGTTGCTGATTTCAACTTGCAACTCGATGACTTTACGCAACGCGTCAATGCTGACCTGGTAGGCAAGGTGGTCAACATTGCGAGCCGCTGTGCCGGTTTTATCTCTAAACAATTTGATGGCATGCTGGCACAGGACCTGCCAGCCGACCAGAAAGCCGAGTACCAGAAATTCGTCACAGCAGAAGCTCAAATTGCGGAACACTACGAGGCACGCGAATTCGGCAAGGCGATGCGCGACATTATCCAACTGGCAGAGTATGCCAATGGATATATTGCTGATGCCGAGCCCTGGGTCAAAATCAAGGACGAGTCCCAACGCGATGATGTCCAGGCAATCTGCACAGCCGGGCTAAACTATTTCCGCGTGATCATGACTTACCTGTCGCCGGTACTGCCGGAACTTGCAGAGAAAACAGCCTCGTTCCTCAATTGCGAGCTGACTCTCGATGCTATTGAGAGCCCGCTTGTCAATCACAAGATCAACAAGTTCAAACCGATGATGGCGAGACTGGAAGAATCCAGTATCAACAAAATCATCGAAGAGACCCGCGAATCCGCTGCAGACGATGCAGCCAACGCATCGGCAACTGGCAATCAGTCAGTAGAACCGCTGAAAGCTGAAATCGATTACGCCGACTTTGACAAATGCGATTTCAGAATTGCACGCATCGTCGATGCTCAACCGGTTGAGGGTGCTGACAAGTTGCTGCAACTGACGCTGGATATCGGCAACGAGACCCGAAACGTATTCGCAGGAATCAAATCGGCTTATGACCCGGCCACATTGGTTGGCCGACACACCGTGATGATCGCCAACCTGAAACCTCGCAAGATGCGTTTTGGTTTGTCAGAGGGGATGGTATTGGCCGCAGGCCCGGGCGGTGGAGACCTGTTTATTCTCAGCCCTGATGACGGTGCTGCACCCGGCATGCAGGTAAAATAGACAGGCTCGAAAAATGACTCTGCAACTGCCAGCCTCTCGCGCCCGTAGGCTATCGGAAGGAGTGGGAGCAGGAACGTATTTATGAACAAGCGCCATTGAAAACCTGGCTCCTGATTCTGGTCAGCACCGTACTGGTCAATAATTTTGTGCTGGTGCGCTTTCTCGGCTTGTGTCCTTTTTTTGGTGTCTCCCGAAACGTCAATACCGCGCTGGGTATGGGGCTGGCAACTACCTTTGTGCTGACACTTGCATCAATCTGTAGCTACATCACCTATCACTGGCTGCTGGTTCCTCTGGAAGTCGAGTTTCTGCGCACCATCGCTTTTATATTTATCATTGCAGCCCTGGTGCAATTTACCGAACTGTGGATCCGAAAATCCAGCCCACTGCTTTACACTGTGCTGGGCATCTATCTGCCACTGATTACCACCAACTGTGCTGTACTCGGAGTGGCATTGTTAAGCACCACGGACAATCAATCTCTGGCTGAAGCTGCGGTTTACGGTTTTGGTGCAGCCACCGGCTTCACTATTGTACTGACGCTGTTTGCCGGCCTTAGAGAACGCATAGAAACAGCCGATGTCCCGGCTATTTTTCGGGGCAATGCAGTTGCGTTGATAACGGCGGGAATCATGTCTCTTGCGTTTATGGGCTTCTCTGGTCTCGATCAACCATGATCGCTGCCATTGTAGTGTTCAGTGTATTGGCAGCTGGTGTCGGTTACGCACTGGGCAAGCTCGCATCGCGTCTTCCAGCAGACGCATCTTCGCTGGCTGACCAAATCAATCAACTATTACCACAAACTCAATGCGGGCAATGTCAGTATCCAGGCTGTCGTCCCTATGCAGAGGCGATCGCTACTGCACAAGCACCTATCAATCAATGCCCGCCCGGGGGCGAGCAGACAATTCATGCACTGGCTGACTTGCTTGGTCGGGAGGTGATCGCTCTGGATACGGAGCTGGGAGAATGCAAGCCAGCGCAGTTGGCAGTGATCAGAGAGGATGAGTGCATCGGCTGCACGCTCTGCATACACGCCTGCCCTGTCGATGCGATCCTTGGTGCGTCTCGAATGATGCATACCGTAATCGCAAGTGAATGTACCGGATGCGAATTATGTCTGCCTCCCTGCCCGGTTGATTGTATTGACCTGCAAGCAGACACGGTCAACATCCAAAGAGCATGAAACCTCAACACCTGACAAACCGGTTTCAGGGTGGGTTGGTTGTCTCTGACCCGACAGCAACAAAGGTACTGCCTGTGATTGCCACCGGCTTGCCGACTACTGTGGTGTTGCCTCTGCAAACATCACACAATAGTTACACACCAAATGTAGACAGCGGCCAAGCTGTACTAAAAGGTCAAAGACTGGATCACCTGACGCCTTCAGGTGCATCTCCATTACTGGCGCCCACCTCCGGCGTGATTAAATCAATAGCTCGGTACGCCTGCAGCCAGTCTCCGGGTGGTGCGGTTAATAGCATCATCATTGACGTGGATGGAGAGGACAATTGGCACCCTGATGCTCAACTGTTTCATGACTGGCACCAACTCTCGCGAGACAGCCAGCTAACGGCCTTGCAAGCCAGCGCCCTTATTGGACATGGCGGAGGTGGTTTCGCTCTGTACCGCAAACTCACATCTGCAACAAAGCCAATAAAAACCCTGATTGTCAACGCGGTCGAGTGCGAACCGATGATCAACTGCGATGCCGCGCTTTTGCAAACGGCGGCTAACGATATCATTGCAGGGGCCTTTGCACTGGCGAGCCTGTGTGGCGCAGACAATACCGTCATAGCGATTGAAAACGGCAAGCAACAGATTTTGCAATCATTGGTGGAATCGCTAACCGACAATACCAGTAACAACATGACGCTTTGTGTGGTACCTGATATATACCCTGTGGGTGCCGAGCGACAGTTGGTAGAAGTCGTGTGCGGCGTCAAGGTAGTTGCACCCGACATTCCATCGAGGCATGGCATCCTTTGCTGCAACGCAGCAACCCTGGCGGCATTCCACTCATTTGTCAGCACTGGATATCCAAGCTTACGCCGCCTGGTAACCGTAGCGGGGTCAGCAATTCAAAAGCCTGCCAATTTCGATGCCTTGATCGGTACTCCAATCAAAGATCTGGTCGATATAGCCGGAATGCATTCACCGATGACTGCAGAACATAGTCTTACCGTGGGCGGTAGTATTTGCGGCACAGGTTTTTATGACTTCAATGCACCTGTGCTTGCCAATACCAATTGTATTCTTGTAGACAAACCCGATAAAAATCCCGTGACAGAGGTTGCCTGCATTCGTTGCGCCCGCTGCAGCGACGTCTGTCCTGCTGAATTACTGCCGCAGCAGATGCATCGCCATATCCAAGCAGGCAAGCCTGAGGACGCACAAGCTTTTGGCCTTGATGCCTGCATTGAATGTGGTTGTTGCGACCAGGTTTGCCCAAGCAACATTCCACTAACAGCTTCTTTCAGAGACTCCCGTGCGACACTTAGACAGCGCCATCAAATTGAAATAGCCGCAAACGAATCCGCCAGACGCTATGACATGAGGCAGCAACGCCTTGAACAAAAGACACTCGAAAAAAATCGGCGATTGATGGAACGAAAACGGGCTTTACAAAAACAGACAGCGTCCACTGAACAATCCAGCCCGCAACGCCCTGATGCAGATGCCATCAAAGCTGCGATGATGCGTTCACGGCAACGCAAAAAAAATCGACCTGGCAACGACAGTACCGGGTAATGCAATCTCTGTCAGCCATAGTAAAGCAGATTGTGTCGCCGGTTGGCGTCGGGCAAATAATGTGCACCGTGCTGGTCGCACTGCTACCAGGATTATTGGCTCATACCTACTTCTTTGGACCCGGTATTGTTATCAATATCGTGCTGTGCTGTGTCGCGTCGGTACTCATCGAAACCGTCTGCATCAAATTACGCAAGCGCTCGGTTTACACAGCACTGACAGATGGCACGGCGATTGTCACCGCCTTTCTGCTGGCTTTAACCCTGCCACCTCTGGCCCCGTGGTGGATTTGTGTGTTGGGAATGCTGGTCGCTCTACTACCGGGTAAGCATCTGTATGGAGGGACTGGTCACAATCCATTTAATCCGGCGATGCTCGGCTACGCTTTTCTACTCATTTGTTTTCCACTGGAAATGACCCAATGGCTTAACCCGGCCAACATCCCGGAAACACAACAATTGCTACCAGGCCTGATCGACAGCATACGCATAACGTTGGGCTCCAGTCATCTCGACACGGCTCATTGGGATGCGATCACCATGGCCACACCACTGGATAAAATCAAACATGCAGCGCCTGAAAACCTCATCTCGACTGTACAGGGGTCGCAAGGCTTCATCGGTGCTTATGCCTGGGAGTGGAGCAATTTGGGCTTTTTACTCGGTGGACTCTGGATGTTGTGGCGTCGTGTTATCAGCTGGCATATCCCGGTCAGCGTGTTGATGGTACTCGCACTGTGCTATGCCGTTTCCAATATCCCGCTCGCCGGGTCAGCCGTGCAGGTTACACCCCTGTTCGGCTTGTTCTCGGGTGCTGCAATGCTGGGCGCTTTTTTCATTGCAACTGATCCCGTCAGTGCAGCCGCCAGCCGGCGCGGTCAATTAATCTACGGAGCCGGAATCGGCTTTTTGATATTTATCATCCGCGAATTCGGCGGCTATCCCGAAGGAGTAGCCTTTGCGGTTTTACTGATGAATCTGACCGTGCCCACAATTGATCACTACTGCAAGGTCAAGGCGAAAAGCCGGGATAAACATGAGCCAGGTTGAACGTACAGCTGGCCTGAGCGCAACACCTGCCGTCTTTTTGGGGCTTGTGATGCTGGTGTGCATGCTGATCGTGGGTAGCGTGCGTTGGTTTAGCGCCGATAGAATTCTAGCCAGCGAACAGGCCATGCTGGAACTTCGGCTGCAACAGGTTCTGTCTCCATCGCAGTACAACAATAACCCTGGTGAGGATATCCGGATCATCGACACCAAAGGCGGGCCTGTTACCGTCTATAGAGCACGAATAGACGGCAAGGCGGTTGCGGCAATTTTCGATATCACCAGTGGACGTGGATACGCAGGGCCGATTCGAATATTGATCGGTATTCTTGAAAACGGTGAAATTTCTGCAGTCCGTGTACTCAGCCACAAAGAAACACCAGGCCTTGGCGACGACATAGAAATTTCTCGCTCGGACTGGATCAATGGCTTTACCGGCAAGTCCTCCATAGAGCTGGGTGGTCAACTCTCGGACAGAGATTGGCAGGTTAAAAAAGACGGGGGTGTTTTTGATCAATTTACCGGAGCCACGATAACACCACGAGCAGTCGTGAACTCGGTTTACAGTACCTTGAGGCTTTATCAGATACACAGGGAAGAAGTCTTCCAGTGAATACAACGCGGAATAACCAAAGCCCAACGGACGAGTTACCGAAAAACAGTCCCAAACAGAATTTATGGCAAGAGGGCCTTTGGAGAAACAATGCAGGCCTGGTGCAATTGCTGGGGCTGTGCCCACTATTGGCTGTCAGCAATTCCGTGATCAACGGACTCGGGCTCGGTCTGGCAACCCTGTTTACACTATTGTTTTCCAATTTGATTGTGTCACTATTGCGCCACCGCTTGCAGGTAGAGACTCGCATCATTGTTTATGTCTTGATTATTGCAAGCCTGGTGACGGTAGTCGAAATGCTGATGAGTGCCTTTCTGCACGAGATCTATCTGGTTCTGGGATTATTCATACCGCTTATCGTGACTAACTGTATGATCGTGGGTCGCGCCGAAGCCTTCGCATCACGTAACCGTGTTTCGCTGGCCGTTATCGATGCGCTTGCCACAGGCATCGGTTTTTTACTGGTTCTTGTCGTATTAGGTGGCCTGCGAGAGCTGATCGGATACGGCACTCTGTTTCGGGACGCACACTTTTTATTGGGGGAGCAAGCGCGTCATTGGGTCATAGAATTCGACTTCTACGACCACGGCCTACTGATCGCTCTGCTACCACCCGGTGCGTTTTTCATACTCGGGCTCATGGTGGCTGCCAAAAACGGTATCGATCAGTTATCCAATAGAACTCATGTATCCGATAGAACTCATGGAACCGAGCCGGCAAATCTGAAATAATTGGCCGACAAAGCCTGGTGCCGGCAACTTCCATCGACACTTGCAGCAAAACGGAAGTCACATCCTGGAGAATGAATGTTTCTGTCAAACTCACCGCAGAGTGATCGTCAGCAAAAGCGGTTAATGTTCCGGGATGCCTGGCAAAAACACCGTCTCGGAGTAACACTGACCGGGCTTGAAAAACAGATTGCCTCTGTGGTCGAAGAACACGCCGAGTACCATCACTTGCTTGAAGACGAGGAAGTAGTTGCGGAAGCGGATTTCACTCCCGAGCAGGGTCAGACCAACCCGTTCCTGCATATGGGCCTGCATTTGGCACTTCGTGAGCAGGTTGGCACCGACCGGCCCAAGGGAATTAAAGACGTGACGAGAAAATTACTGGAGCAACACCGGGGGGATGGTCATCTGGTTGAACACCGTATGATGGAATGTCTGGCAGAGGCTTTGTGGGTTGCCCAGCAAGCAAGCAAAGCCCCTGATGAAGAGGCTTACCTTGAATCATTGCAACGCCTGGTTTAACTATCGCAAGCTACATTTGAGTTTT
Organism: uncultured Granulosicoccaceae bacterium; assembly: GCA_937951215.1. Taxonomy (GTDB): domain Bacteria; phylum Pseudomonadota; class Gammaproteobacteria; order Granulosicoccales; family Granulosicoccaceae; genus CALFCE01. Next base: position 5,973 of record CALFCE010000264.1, on the reverse strand, counting down.
GTCTACCGCCTTCCCTAATCAAACCAAAAAGACACGACCAATAAAATAAAAACATTCGCCATCATCCCGGCAACATCAAGTTCCCGGAAATAGTGACACCATTTTCCATCACCAAGGTGTAGATAAACCGTAGTGCATCGTTTTCCGCGACGATATCTATTGACCCGAATACAATATCGGATATCTCACCGTCTTCAGCCGAGATAGCCTGGTCTCCATTGCGATCAATACCCAGGCGAACATCATCAAAATAGTATTCACCAATGGGTGGTGCTCCACTGTCAATTTCAGCAAAAGTAAGCGCGCGGTAGGAACCGGTGATACCAGAATTATCCAGCGGTGCGTACAGATTGATAGCCAGCCACAAACGCGCAATCTCAGGCTGCCAAATGTCGTAGGCCACTCCTTCCAGATCAATTGTTGTGCTTCCCATAATGCCATCAGTCAGGTGCAGTTCACGATGCTGATGGGTCGGTGAATCCTGACGACGGATTCGCAGTGCCTGCAGTAAGCTGTAATGACTACCGGCGACTTCTATTTCCGGCACATTGTTATCAGAAACACTGTTCGCAGATTCTTCAGGGCCAGCATCGGGATTGGAAATATCTCCGGGGCTTGCAAAGGTCGCCAGAACAACCTCCTCCACGTCACCACCTGAGCCCCCGCAGGCTGCAATGGTTGTCAACAAAATGACCATTCCCATTCGCACGAAGTATTCTCCGCGAAGGCATTTGCAGTAGTTGAAGCAGGACATAATTTTTCAGGTGTTAGAGGAAGTTCTGCGCCAGAAGCGACAGGCGCGAAAGATAACACGAGGTTTAAATTGAATCCATTGCCAACACAAATTGCAGGCAAAAAAAAGGCGGGTTGCTGCCCGCCTTCCTTACCATTTAAAATGGAGGTCTGAGAGTAATCCTGACCTTACAGCTTCACACCCAGCGCTTCCAGGGTGGTGTATGTAATACCACCTTGCGCCAGATTTTTGGCTTTCTGGAATCTGGACAGAGCATCCATTGTGCCTCGACCAATCACACCATCGATTGCACCCGGGCTGTAACCCTTGCTGGCCAGAGCTTGCTGAATTTTCAATATGGTGTCATCACCCATGTTGGTTTCACACAGAACCGGACGCCACTCGAGTCTGGCATCGCTCACTTTGATGCGCTTGATGAACTCTTTCTTCTTCTCAGCTACCGGTGTCTTCTTGACAGTTGCATCCGTTACCAGCTTTTGTACTTCAACGTTCTTGAAGACAGCCGGAATCTCAACTTTCTTGAAACTACCCGGTGTTTTTACCACACGCTGTTTGACAACTTCATATTCTGCGGGAGTTTCTTTCAGGCAAACCACGTTTCCGGTAGCTTCACCCAACTGGGCAACGTTACCTTGCTTGCCTTCAACCCAGCTCAAAACATGGCTGGAAGCTTTGCTACGCTTGGAGACCGCACCGTATTCGGCCGGTACCGGCTTGCGCACTTCTTTGGCATCTGAAACCAGCTTTTCAATTTCCAGAGTTTCAAATTCTGAAGGAACGACAACGGTTGTTGTCAGAGGTGGAGCTGCTACGACTCTCTTCTGGAAATTTTCATAGACCGCTGGAGTATCAATGCGACACATGATTTCACCGGTCGCGTTATCAATTCTCTGAATCGGGCCAGTACCTTTCTTCCACACTGACTTGGCAGGCTCTACCAGCACTTTGTCTTCAACAGTCTTGAATACCGCCGGTACTTCTACCAGACGCTTCGATGCTGCCTTGATCATCACCTTTTTTTCCGAGGTCGCAAATTTCGCATCCTCTACAGACAGTTCTTCTGTTGCCTGTGAGGTCAGAATCTTTTCCTCGGTAACTTTGAAAATAGCAGGCTTGTGGTGCTCATAGAAACAGGTGCCTGGCTTTACATTAGCCAGCTTTGCACCGCTTTTCTCAAGATCGGCCAACATGCCTTCACTGGCAGCAACTTCACCTTTGATACTGCCACGTACCCAGTCCTGATAGGATTCGGAGACCAGAACACGCTTTTCTACTGTTTCATAAACGGGCTCAATAACTTCCAGCTTGCTGGACGCTTCCTTGATCTGCACCCTTTCACTGGAGGTGGCGTATTTGGCTGGTATGATTTCGAGCTTCTCGGTAGATTCACTGACAATCGCTTCGATACTCTCGGTCTTGTAGACCGGGGGTACCAGAACCTTCGCATAACACTCACCCGATTTTGCTTCAGGCAGCACGTTGTCATCCTGCATGCCCATTGCACTGATCGGCCCCAGCAGGGAAACACCGGCAATCATTGACGATATTGCTGTAAGTTTAAATTGATTAGCCATCATTTATTCCTGTTTAAACGTTATGCAGCCTGACCAGGCCGCCTTCACATACCCGTAGAGTGCACGGTCAAGCCGGCTCAGGGTCGCTACAAATTACTCCCGGTTTGTCTTGCTGAATTCGTGCCAACTGGTTCACATCGTGGCAAAAATCTTGTGCTCAGAAGCAGTGCCCGGCCGGAATCGGAACAATATTTCTCGCCGACAACTCGCTATCCGTCACCCTCCCCGCGTCTCGGCACCAACCACACAGTTTTTCACAACTATTTGAATTAGCGGGATTCGACTCTGTGGAAGTTGCTGGAAATCGCTGCTGAAACGGGCTCAGGCACTAAAAATGCGACGGCAAAACCAGCGATTCAAGGGAATGATAATGCGGACGATCACTGGTCAAACGTCGTGGAATCATGAATCCCACACACCCGAAAAAAAACAACAACAAATCGGTGACCCATGAGAAGGATGACAAAAACGCACTTGCTGTTGCTTGCAGCGACAGTAAGCCTGCCAACACTATCCAATGCTGAACTAAGCAACGATACCCAAACAGCGATTTCGACTTCAGGAGCGCATATAACACCTGAAATTGGTGCTGCGTATTCGCAATTACGCGGTACGGGTGGCGATCCTGGCAGCCAGCCGGGTGCAAACCCTCAAGATGTCTGGTTGTCGGATGCGGGTTTGACACAAAACTCGGTTGACCTGATCAGTGCTGTTGGATCGATATCGGACGAAGGTCTGGAACCCGACGCCTACTATTTCCCACAACTTCTGAAGATACACGATTCAGAACCACATAAGCTAAAGCACCAAAACGCCAGCGAGCTTTTCGATACCGTTTTTACAAAGCTGGTTTCCGATCTCGGTCAGGGTATTGTGAACCCACGTGAGGTGCAGAAACACTGGTATCGGGCGTCGCCGAAAATCAATGCCAATGCCCTGTTGAGCGATATCAAAGCGGGAAAGACATCAGTCGCCAACGTGCTTGCGGAAATCCGCCCCCAGCACTGGATGTACAAGAGCCAGATAACCATGCTCAAGAGCTTGCGCAAGCAACAGCTCTCCGAGCAGTACTTTGTCGAGCCGGGCGACAGCCTCCAATTATCTTCAGTGGGCCCACGGGTTGAGCAGTTGCGAGACGCGCTTGAAGCCAGTGGCGATTTACCACTGAGTGAATCTACCACAGCACGTGATCTTTTTGATCCCGAACTGGAATCAGCGGTCAAGAGCTTTCAGGCTCGCCATGGTCTGGAGACAGATGGAGTATTCGGTAGCGGCTCTGTTAAAGCACTGAACGTCCCTATTGCCGACAGAATTGCGCAGGTTGAAAAGAATCTGGAGCGCTGGCGCTGGATGCCAGCCCAGCTTGAAGACACCCATATCCTGGTTAACATTCCTGAATTCAAGTTACGTATGCACAACAATGGTGAGCAGATATTTGAAATGCCAGTTGTGGTCGGCAAGCCCAAACATATGACACCGGTATTCAGTGAAACAATGAAGCACGTTGTTTTCGCACCAACCTGGACTGTGCCTTCGAGCATCACAAACAATGAGCTGATCCCGCTGGAACTGCGGAACCCGGGTTATCTCGAAAAAGAGAACATTGATTTTTTCCGCTGGACCAAGAACGGAAAGTTAAAAGCCGTTCCGCGTTCAAATGTCACACGAGACACTTTCAACCAAAAGCCGTTTCCGTACACCTTGCGGCAACGTGCCGGTAGCGATAACGTGCTGGGTAAAGTCAAATTCATGATGCCCAACAAACACAATGTCTACATGCACGACACCCAGGCCAAGAAACTTTTCTCAAAAGCCAAAAGAGCTTACAGCCACGGCTGCATTCGACTGGGTAACCCCGACGTGATGGCGTCAGTCGTAATGCAGATGGAAGGTCATCAACAAGATCTGATCAGTGATTGGCTGGAAACCAAAGAGACAAAAACAGTCAGACTGAAAACTCATATACCCACGCACATCAGCTATTTCAGTGCATGGCAGGATGAAGAAGGCAAAATGCACTTCCGCGAAGATATCTACGGTCAGGATAAGCGATTGAGCAAGCCTTTCTACCAAAAGCGTCGTACCGATGTTCTGATTGCACAACGCACCAGACCAGAATCATTGGTTGCCAGTAATCGCTAGGCTGGTAGTTGCAAGATAGAAGCTGGCGTCTTGGTAACAAGGCGCTGGCTTGTTTGCTTACTATCGCCGACTAATAGGTATACTGATGTGATGGACGCTCCCTTTTTCGGCGTCAATGCGCCAGAATGTTTGTGCGAACAAATATTCACAAAAGGAGCGTCCAGATGCAGTGTAAAGTAATCGGAATCGATTTGGCAAAGCAATCCATGCAGGTCTGCCAGATGGGGACTGATCATCAGGTTCTATCAAACAAAAAGGTATCTCGCAGCAAGCTGATGTTGGAGCTGAGCAAGCTTGATCCCGACATTCCAATTGCCATGGAAGCCTGTGCCACCTCTCACTATTGGGGGCGGCGTCTGCAGGCAATGGGGCGAGAAGTCCTTTTGCTGCCAGCTCAACACGTCAAGCCCCTGGTGGGCCATCAGAAAAATGATGCCCATGATGCTGTCGCGATCTGCGAAGCTTCACAGAGGCCCAGAATTCACCCGGTATCCATCAAAACAGTCGAACAACAGGACATTCAGTCGTTGCGCCGCATTCGCCAGCGCCATGTGAATAACCGGACGGCTCTGTCTAATCAGATGCGAGGACTGTGCGCTGAGTACGGTGTGTGTTTCAAACCCTCCTTAAAAAGTCTACGGGAGGGCCTGATCATCGCCCTGGAAGATCAGAACAATGAGCTGAGCACCCTGTTGCGTGAAGAACTATGGGAAATGTACCACGAGTTACTCCGCTGTGATGTGAGCATAAAACGGCTGGATAAACAGCTCCAGAGTGTCATGAAGAACGATCCGTGTTATGCCTTGTTGCAAGAGATCCCGGGTATAGGGCCTTTGATCAGCGCAGCGTTGATGGGCGAGCTGGGAGACGGACAGCATTTTAAGCGAGGTCGGGAGTTCTCAGCCAGCTGTGGCCTGATTCCCAAGCAACGAAGTACCGGTGGAAAAGAGCGGCTGTCAGGTATTACAAAGAACGGTAACAGTGAATTACGAACCTTACTAATCCATGGCGCACGAGCCGTCATCCACCAATACAAAAGCGGCAATAACGCGATGGGGCGGTGGCTGGCTGCATTGGTGGCTCGTCGCGGTGTTCATAAGGCAATGGTTGCGTTGGCCAACAAACTGGCCCGAATCAGCTGGGCAGTTTTGCGTTACCAACAGCCTTTTAACATGAATCGAGCGTTCGGATAGTACCGAAACAGAGAAAATCGATTCCTGAAGATCAATAAGGCAACCGGGATTTTAAAAGTTCAAAACGGGGCGTGAACGCGCCAAAGAGTTTGCAACAGTAGATGAAAGAAACGGTAAGCCGGCTTCACGGGAACCTGAAGGGGGACAAGGTCATTACAGACCGATATACTGTAAAGGTGGTGAAGTGCGGAACACATCTTGGCGCAGGACAGGCCCGATAGAATTGACCTGTCCTAACAAGACGCCGGATATATGTCAGCAAACCGATCCTCATTCACTATTGCATTCACGGGAGCGTCCATATATGTCC
>CALFCE010000263.1 GCA_937951215.1 uncultured Granulosicoccaceae bacterium | reverse complement strand
CCGTCATGATAGCCCCCAGCCGCATGGGCCCCGCTATCGTAGCCGGCAACATCAGCAACATAGTTGGAACCCTGCGACATATTTCCGTATGCTGAAGATTGATCGTCCAGCAGCGGATCGATGTGCTGGTTACGCGACTCTGGAGTTTGGCCTGCATAAGAACCTGGATGCGCATAGTTCATGTCTGATCGAGGGACACCATCTGCCTGATACGCATCGTCTTGCCCTGCAGGATAAAACACATCTGATTCGGGACTGTCTGGTGCTGGCGCAATCGGTGCAGCCGCCGTTTTTGGTTTGCGCGGCTTACCTGACAGATACAGCAGCACAAGGATCGCGATACCTGCAAGAATCAGAACCCAGCGTAGTTCCATTGTATTGATCGCCCCAAGCTATTTTATGAATCGTCTATTGACCAGGATGCCAGCCAATGGTTTGGCCCCACTTTTCCAACCAGTTGCAGCAGTGTCACCGCAACAGACGACATGTTATCACTAAATGGATTTATAAAAAAAACCGCACGTTAACATCGTATGCATCAGCTGCAATTTACAATGGCTTTGTGTGCAGAGACTACCGGCTCACTCAACTTTTAAAACCTCAAGCGGCGACTAGACTCCGGTCAATTCCACAGCCTGATCAACATCGACTGCGACCAATCGCGATACACCCGGCTCGTTCATTGTTACTCCCATCAACTGCTGGGACAGTTCCATGGTAATTTTATTGTGTGTAATAAAAATGAACTGCACTCGCGACGACATGTCTTTGACCAAGGCGCAAAAACGACCCACGTTGGCATCATCCAGCGGCGCATCTACCTCATCCAGCATACAAAAGGGTGATGGATTCAGTTCGAAAAACGCAAACACCAATGCCACAGCGGTCAATGCCTTTTCACCACCTGAAAGCAGCTGGTTGCTGGTAATCTTTTTACCCGGTGGTTGGGCCATGACACTGACGCCGGCATTGAGTAAATCATCGCCCGTCATCTCCAGCCGCGCCTGCCCCCCGCCAAACAAACGCGGGAAAAACTCCTCGACCTTGGCATTAACGCGATCGAAGGTGTCTTTAAAACGGGTTTTGGTCTCTTTGTCGATCTTGGCGATAGCCGCTTCCAACGTTGCCAGCGCATCAACGACGTCCTCATGCTGGCTATCAAGATATTCCTTGCGTTTGACCTGCTCGTGATATTCATCAATTGCGGCAAGGTTGATCGGGCCCAGCCGCTGGATCTTTCGTTCTATATTCTCGACCAGACTGACCCATTCTTCCAGCACCGCCTCTTGCGGCAGTGCTTGCATCAATTCGGCTTTGTCATAACCCGCTTCAGCCATTTGTTCCTCAATGGTCTTCAGGCGGACACGGGCTTCCTGACTTTCGAGTCGCAGTTGCTGAATGGTCTCTCTGGCGGCGTTGGATCGATTCTCATGCTTGACGCGTGACTGCTCATGAGACCGCAAGCGCTGATCTACTTTTTCCAGTGATTCACGTGCGCTGGCGAGGGTTCCTTCGGACGCCAGATGGGCACTGAGCAGACCATCAAGAGAAGCCTCCAGCGCGATCAAGGGGTCATCATCGTCTTCAGCCAAAGCCAGGGTCAATTGCTGCTGGCGATCGGAAAACTGCTCGATTTGCGCCTGCATTCGCTGCAGATTCTGAGCAGTGGCTTCACGCGAACTGCGCATTGACTCGACCTTGATAGCCAGTTCCTGACCGGCATCGCGATCCTGCTCGGCACTGGCTCGGGTACGTTCCAGTTCTGCCTGCAGGGTGTTTTGTTCTTCGCGGAGAACGGCTGCGTCCTGTTCCAGCGCTTCCATGGCCTCAAGCGCATCAGCCCGCTTTTCTTTAGCCATCAAGACTGATTCGGCATCCTGCTCGCGGATTTGTCGAACCTCTTCTATTTCTGATTGCAGCCTGGCCTGACGGTTATGAGACTGCTCCAGCTTCTGCCGTCCACCCACCAGATTACTCTTGATCTCGGAAACCTCACGCAGAACCTGGTTGAAACTGGCCTGCGCTGTTTCGCGGCGTGTCTCGTGCTCACCCAGCTTGGCATTCAGGTTTTCGAGTCGCTGCTGCAGCACGACAATTTCCTGTTCACTTTGCTTCAACTCACTACGGGCTTTTTTGATGTCCTGCTCGCGTTGCAAGACGCTGTCGTTCTCGTCCGTCTTGCCGGTGCGGAGCCAGTTCTGGCCAAGCCACAAACCGTCTTTTGTCACAACTGACTCACCAGCGCTCAGACTTTCACGCAAAGACAGGGCCTCGGCAAGAGTTTCAGCCACATGCACACCATCAAGTAAACCCTCGAGCGGAACGTCAGCGGTGACTTTCCTGCCAAGCAAAGTCGCCGCACCAGCCGCAGCACCCGCTGCGGTACTCGACTGTCGACCATCCAGTAAAGTGATCCCTGAGTTGCCAATACTGTCGATGGCTTGTTGCAGAGCACTGAAATCATCAACACAAATAGCTTCCAGGTGATCTCCCAGAACCAACTCAACCGCCTTGTCCCAACCCGCCTCGACCCGAATGCTGTGTGCAAGCCGCGGTTTTTCAACCAGCTTGTAGTCCTGTAGCCAGCGATTGGCCGCCTGATCCTGCTGACCCAGAGCTGCTTGTTGCAAGGCCTCCAACGATGACAGTTTGCCGATCAGGGTTTGCGCTTCACCTCTCTTGCTATTGAGTTCTTCGGCGGTTGATTGGTGTGCCTCGCGAATCTGTTGCAGTTCACCAGCCTGGTTCTCGACACCCTTTTGCAATCGTGCCTCTTCGGCTGTAATGGCCACTTCGTCTGCAATCCACTGTTCAATTTCAGCGGTGAGAGATTCAATACCCAACGAGCCAAGTTCGTCTTCGAGCCGTTTGGCCCTGGATTCAGACTGGCTGATACCGCGCTCCAGCTGATCCATGCGAGATAGTTCAAGCTGCGCAATCTGCGCCTGTTCTGTCTGTCGCTCGGAATGAGCGTCCCAACGTACTTGCCATTCCTGCAGTTTTTTCTCAGCCTGCGCCAGCATCTCGGCAGAAATTTTCTGGCTTTCCTTGAGCTGGTCATAGACCGGCAGATCATCGCCCATTGAGCGATCAATTTCTTCGATACGACGGGTGTCTTGCTCGATATGTTCGCGGGCTTCGGCGAGGGATCGTTCTACCTGTTCAAGTTCCGTGCTTTTTTGCTCCCGGGACTCACGGGTATGTGCAATTTGTTGCTCTGCACGCGAGACTTCCGAACCTAATTTGTAATAGTTGGCTTGCGATTGATTGAACTGCTCTGTCGCCTCAACCTGCAACTGCCGCTCTTGCTCGATCGACGCTTCGGCCGCACGAAGCTCGGCCACAATTTCTTCAAGTTCGACTTCCTTGCTGCTGATGGACTCGTCCGAACCCGACAATCCCTGTTGATAGTCTCCCCAGCGTAACGCCAGCAATTCGCCTTTGCGGGTGCGTTCTTCTTCTTTTAATACCTGGTAGCGCTCAGCGGTGTTGGCCTGACGTTTCAAGTGCGCTATTTGCTTGTCTACTTCTTCTCTCAGATCGTCCAGCCGATCAAGATTGTCACGCGTATGACGGATTCTGTTTTCAGTCTCACGGCGCCGCTCCTTGTACTTGGAAATACCGGCAGCCTCTTCAAGATAGACCCGCATCTCCTCGGGCTTGGCTTCGATCAAGCGGGATATCATCCCTTGTTCGATAATTGCGTAGCTACGTGGGCCGAGTCCGGTTCCCAGAAAGATATCCTTGATGTCACGCCGGCGACAACGTGAGTTATTCAGGAAGTATTTGGAAGTGCCTTCTCTGGTGACCTCCCGGCGAATGGCTATTTCCGCGTAACCGGCATACTCACCACCAGCCGCACCATCGGTATTGTCAAATACCAGCTCTACCGATGCCATACCGACCGGCTTGCGGGAACTTGAACCGGTAAAGATGACGTCATCCATCGACTCGCCACGCAGATGTTTGGCGGAGGATTCACCCATTACCCAACGTACCGCATCGATGGTGTTGGACTTACCACAACCGTTGGGGCCAACGATGCCGATCAAGCTGCCCGGCAAATTGATGCTGGTCGGGTCGACGAAGGATTTGAAGCCCGATAATTTGATGCTGCTCAGACGCATGCCGCGAACCCGGTTTTCGAAATGACGGGATGAAACACCCCGGTGCACAGGGCCCTGATTTGTCCAGCTTGAGTCGGACGAAACAGAGATTGAGTAAGCGGGGCTCTATCGATCGGGGGTTGAGCAAATGGAACGGCGACAAAAGGAACGTCGGCAGCTTGGGTTTTTCGCAACTGCGGCAGCGATCGGTCTGCAATTTGCCGTTCAAATATCATGGCTGTGTACGTTGGCTTTGTACGATAGTTGAATATCATGGATTATTATTCATTATTATGATGGCGGCTTTGGTGTCGGGCTGATCGTTTCACGCTGCCACTTTGAAGTCTTCCATGCACAACCACTTAATTGTACTGTTTTTTGACTACTGAGGCACACTAAATTCTGCCGACTCCCGCATAAACACTTACCTGCACATGAGACGCATTTTGTATACTGGCAATCTAATCCCTGATTCTGGCAGTCAGTGCATAAAAATGAGTCTTCCAGTTACTTTATCCCAAGGTTTGTACAGCTACCTCAAAGCACTCTCCTTCACACGTCATTCGATACTGCCAACGCTTGCCGCATCCGGCATTCCGTTCCGATTGCAGGTCGGGTTTCTGACACTGCTGTTGATGGCTTCAACACCGGCTCTTGCCCAGAATGAAGGTCGTTGGAAGGCCGGATTCGAGAATGGCTTCGGGGCCAGGGCGGCAGCCATACCCGGTGGGATTGCCATCGTCGATGTCGGACCGACAAGACTGCCAACACCCGAGGTAAGCTTCGGCAAAAAGAAGGTCCTGGTACAAAAAAATGCCGGCCGATGGATCGCTGTTGTGGGCATTCCCCTGAGTACAAAACCCGGCACCTACACACTCGATATTTTCAGCACCGTGGCGCGTCAGAGCACTTTCAGGGTAAACGCCAAAAATTATCCGGAACAGCGGCTCACCATAAAAAACAAACGTAAGGTCAACCCGAATCCGGATGACATAAAGCGCATCGCTGGAGAGAGCAAGCGCATGGCGAAAGCCAAGTCCACCTGGTCAGAAAATTTTCAGGCCGGTCCGTTCATCGTACCCAGCAACGGCGTTGTCAGCAGCCCGTTTGGTCTGCGGCGGGTGTACAACAACCAACCTCGCAGACCTCATGCCGGGCTCGATATTGCGGCACCGGAGGGCACCCCGATCCGCGCCGCCAGCAATGGTATTGTCATTGAGGCAGGGGATTTCTTCTTCAACGGCAAATCGGTTTTTCTTGATCACGGTAACGGCCTTCTGAGCTTGTATTCTCACATGAGCAAGATACTGGTTGATGTTGGTCAGGCGGTTGAAAGCGGTGAATTGATTGGTGAGGTTGGTCAAACAGGACGGGTAACGGGGCCACACCTGCACTGGAGTGTCGGGCTCAACGGAACCTGGGTCGATCCGTCATTACTGTTACCACCGGAAACCACTGTGCAGCCTTTGCCTGCGGCAGAGTAATAAATCTTCGCTAACGGCGCGAACGAGCGGATGAACTGTTTGAGGCCGGGGACTTTCGGCGACTGTTGTTTTTTGAAGAACGAGCGGGTTTGCGATCTGCATAAGGATTTTCACCCTGCTTGAAACGAATACGCAGCGGCGTGCCAAACAACCGTAATTGCTTCTGGAAAAAATTAACCAGAAAACGCTGGTATGCGCCAGGTACTTTTTCAGTCTGATTACCGTGCACAACAATCACTGGAGGGTTGACCCCGCCCTGATGCGCGAATCTTAACTTGATTCGTCTGCCATTCACCATCGGTGGCTGATGCTGTTCCACGGCGAGTTCCAGCAACCTTGTCAGCTTGGGCGTGGAAAGATCCGTGAAAGCTGATGCATGCGCACGATTGGCAGATTTCAATAAATCGTTAACACCAGATCCTTTCAGTGCGCTGATAAAATGCAAACTGGTAAAACGCAAAAACCCGACGCGCCGCTCGAGATCTTCCCGGATCTGCTGCCTCGAATCGGTTGATACAGCATCCCATTTGTTTACCGCAACGACAACAGCACGCCCCTTGTCAATGATGTAGCCCAACAAATGCAAATCCTGATCAGTGATACTGTCACTGGCATCGATCAGATAGACACAAACATTGGCGCTTTCTATGGCCTGCAATGTTTTAATGATACTGAACTTTTCAACCACTTCATTGACCTTGCCCCGTTTGCGCACACCGGCCGTATCAATCAAGTGGTAATCCTTGCCGGCACGCTGGAATGGCACACTGATGGTGTCGCGTGTTGTACCCGGCTGATCGTAGGCGATAACCCGCTCTTCACCGCATACCCGGTTAACCAACGTTGACTTGCCAACATTCGGACGCCCGATAAAGGCAAGCTTGATGATATGACGATCTTCAGCGGAAGCCTGACCGGCGGCTACGCTTTCATCATCGGGGTCGACTCGATGCTTTGTGCGCTCATTTGTTCCATCATCTGCCCCATCATCTGGCTCAGCATCGTTCCGGGTTTGCAGCTCCTGCTGGTTTTCTGCATTTTTATACGGACTGATGTACTGCACCAGTGTATGCAGGCCGCGACTGTGGGCCGCAGAGATACTAACCGGCTCGCCCAGGCCGAGAGCGAAAAATTCCGACCGCGCCTGCTCTTCACCAATTCCATCGATTTTATTGACGACCAAAATTACGTTTGCCTTGACCTTGCGCAGCTCTACAGCCAGCTGCTCGTCACCAGCAGTACAGCCGGCCCTGCCGTCAACCATAAAGAAAACGACATCTGACTCTTCTATGGCAAGCACGGTCTGAGAACGCATTTCAGAATCCAGAGAATCAAATCCGGCACGATTCTTTGACTTGTCTGCTGCGACTCCAGACATGTTGGCTGTTTCGTAAAGATTCAGAGAATCCGATAATCCACCGGTATCGATAACAATGTAGGGAAAATCACCCAGCTTGCCGTCACCGTATTGACGATCACGTGTGAGGCCCGGCAAGTCCGCAACCAAAGCATCCCTGGATCGGGTCAGCTTGTTGAAAAGTGTGGATTTACCCACATTCGGGCGGCCCACCAGGGCGACGACAGGGAGCATTTCGAAATCTTGAAACGATGGCTTGGAGGCGCGCTATTGTCGCATGAAAATGCTGTCATCATGACAAATGCCAATCTCGCAAACCCGGATTAATCGACAATTTTGCTCTCCTCAACAAAAAATGGGAGCGCAGACTCAAAAACTCTGAAAATCCGCCGCTACTTTTCACGAAGTGCCGCGTTAGAAGCGCGTTTTCAATGGGTTAATTTGACTGTACCGGAGCGTGAGGATGATCGTGTGGCAGGGCCATCGGGCATGTGAACGCTAAAAGCCGATTTTTAGATCAGGATAAGTCCTGAGAATTGCTGCTACCAGACACCATAAGCTAAAGAATGTCGTGGTCCAAACAACAATTTGTGCACTGGCTATCGTTATCAACGATAGCTTTTCTGCTGTCTGTCAATACCACACTGTCAGCCGATGCACTGCACGAAGAAGAGGCTAGCGAAACCTTTTTACGCATCGCATCCTCAGCCTACGGGAGCGGTTTTCGGCAAAGCGCAAGCACCCTCGCCGGGTTGTTCAACTGGCGGTTTCTGGTCGATCAGGAATACCCGGGCGAGAGCCACCCACTCGCGGTTCCAATGTCATCGCCCGGCTCACTGACCAACATGGGAGACCTGCTTTCTGGAAGAGCCGAAATTGCTCTGGTGCGCGCCGATTTGGCTGACAGCGCGTACCGCAACCCGGACAAACTCGGATTTGAGGATCAGGTCAAACAACTGCGCATTGTCGCTACACACAAACCTGCGCTGCTGCATGTGTTGGTCAGGGCCGATTTCAAGGGTGATTCTCTAGCTGACCTCGCTAGGGAGACTGTGAGCGTCGGCACTGGCAACGCAACATTGTACGGGCTCAGGCAACTGCTTCAAATACATGCAGCACCCGTTTCGGAACTCAATGTGGTTCATGTGCCAATCGGTGAATCCCTGAAGCGACTGGAACAAGGCAAACTGTCTGCGGTCATTTTTATCGACCAGGCTCCCAGCAACCTGGTGGCCGATGCACTCGCCAATAGCAGGCTCAAGCTGTTAAGCCTCGACCCTGACAAAATTGAGCAAACAATCCGTTTGAAACAGGACCAGCCAATACAGGCTGTCGAGGCATCCAGTGTGTACAGCAATGTCGATGGTATCCACACTGTGCAAATACCGGTTGTTCTGCTGACCCACAGGCATGTCAGCAGCAGCACGGTAGAGGCTGTCCTGAATGTGCTGAATGCCAGAGGTGCCTCATTGCGCGCCGCACCCGATGCAAGAACTGCATTCACCCCGTCGTTGATCGACCCACGACAAAGTGCTATTCCGTTGCACCCTGCATCGAAACTGTTGCTTGAGCTGTACACCGGCCCACTTTCACAAACTCAGTCTGAGCGTAGCGAACCGCTGCAGCAGTCCAGCAAGGACGACCTCTGACATGAGCGACGTGATGCACAAACACAAGCGGGACTGGACCATCGTTGCTGGTCTGCTGATCTTTGCGATCGTGGCAGCCATTGTCGTTAACCGCTACAGCAATCGATTCGAGGCCGCTTTGATCAGTGAGTCCAATGGCAAGCACCATTTGATATCAGAGCTGGTAACCACTCTGGCATCACTGGAACAGGATGTGCGAGCCAGCGAATCCGGCCATGGCTCAGGTCGTCTGGGCTCAGGTCGTCTGGAAGCCATCACCAGCTCGTTACGCAAGGCAAATGATCTGGTGGACAATCGACTGCGCGAACACAGTTTCACTGAAAACAGTGCGTATAGCGAAGCACTCGGTATTACCGAACCGCTGATGAATGATTTGCAAGCTTGGCTGTCGGAAGGCATTGGTGGCCGAAACTGGTCGGACCCCTTGGTGCTGAGGGTTGCCAGCCAGCGGATATACCTGATCAAGGTACAGCTGCAAAAAGCCGAATTCGCAGCTAATCAGCGTACCCTGCGATTGCTGCATCAACAAAGTAGTCAGATACGAACATTCGGAAAAACAGTCAACTTCCTGATTGCCGGTCTGGCGGCTCTGATGGTGTGGGCCTGGTTGCTGTATGCGAAAAACCAGCGTGACACAGCTCGCCTCTGGCATGAGCGTAAATTGACTTCGGACTCGATCAATAATATCAACGAAGGATTTGTGCTGACAGAGAAAACCGGCAAGGTTGTTGTTATCAACGAGACCCTGCCAAAATTGAGTGCGCCGTTGGCTGAGGCACTACAGAGCAAGCCTTATCATCTGGCCATATCCGACACGGTTGCAAGCGGCGATCTGATCCTGCATCAAGGCACTCACGATCAAGGCAACGACGCCAGCAACGAACAGCAGGAATACGAGACTGCTGAGGGATTGTTTCTACGGGTAACCAATCGTGAAACTGCCGGCGGTGGACGAGTGGTAACGTTTACCAATATCACCGATCTCAAGGATACTCAGGAAAAGCTGCATTTGCAGGCTAACTATGATTACCTCACTGGTATAGCCAACCGCAGCTACTACGTTGAAAGACTCTCTGAAGCATTGGCTGGAGCACGCCGGCACGGGCACAAAGTGGCATTGATGCAGTTCGATCTGGACAAATTCAAACAAGTCAACGACACACTCGGCCATACTGTCGGCGACGAGCTACTGATCACCACCGCACATCGTATCAAGCGCAACCTGCGTGAAGTCGACCTCGCAGCCCGTATCGGCGGCGACGAATTTGCCGCCATTCTGGATCGTGTCAACGGCGAAGAGGAAGTACTGGCAACGGCCGAGCGCATCATCAAGGAGCTTCGTCAAGAGCTCGAGATCGATGGCGCACAAATAGATTTCAGCGCCAGTATTGGTATCGCGATGTTCCCCGATCATGCAACCGACATTGAAGCTCTGATTAAACATGCAGATATCGCCTGCTACCGTGCCAAAGACTCGGGCCGCAACAACTTCCAATTGTACGGCGATGACATGAAAGTACAGGCACTGGAGTTAATGACGCTTGAGACCAAGCTGCGTAAGGCGATTGAGCGTGACGACCTGTTCCTTAACTACCAACCACAGCTCAACATCAACGATCAGAGTCTTAACATGGTCGAGGCTTTCTCGCGCTGGCAGGATAGCAAACTCGGTAACGTATCCCCGGACAGATTTATACCGGTTGCTGATAAAAACGGCTTGATTGCACGGCTTGGTGAACAGGTACTTGAGAAATCTTTCGCTCAATTGCGCGCGTGGGATGAAAAAGGGATCAGTGATATTACTGTGGCAGTGAACATTTCCAAACGCCAGCTTTTCCTGCCGACATTTGAAGAAACCATTGACCGATTCAGTTCCCGCTACGAAGTGCCCCAGGATAAACTGGCACTTGAAGTGACCGAGGATGTTATCGCAGATGACTGGCGTGTCGCGGCAGAAAAGCTGGATTCACTGGCGCAGAGAGGTATCAAGATCATTATCGATGACTATGGTGTAGGCACCTCGTCGCTCTCAAGGATCAACGAGCTGCCGATCTATGCGCTTAAGATAGATGGTGAGTTTACAAAGAAGCTGGAAGTTGACAGCTCTGCTTTCAATATTGTCAGCGCTATCATATCCAGTGCTGTCAATTTGAAGATCAAAACCATTGCGGAAAACGTGGAAACCGTTGAACAAATGGAACTGCTCAAGTCGGTAGGCTGCTCCGCAATCCAGGGTTATCTGGTGGGTGCACCGCAAAGCGGGGATGAGATAGTCACCTCTTACATCACTATTCGCGAAAAGCAAAAATTACGCAAAGCCGGTTAGCCGATCTGACCCAACGACGTCAGTTGCTGGCCGGAACCCTGACCGCCACCAGGCCACCTTCTTCCGACTGCAAATAAAGCGTGTTGCCCTGTACCTGCGGATTGCCGCGTGCGGCAGACCCCAGCGCTTTCACCCGACCAATCAAACGTCCATCGTCGCGTGACAGCGCATGCACATAACCTTCAAAGTCTGCCACCGCGATGGCGTTCGAACCAATCAACACCGGTTTGGTCAGTGAACGGCCAATCAATTTATCGCTGCTCCATAGTACCTCGCCACTGGATTTGTCGACCGCAGCAACATGGCTGTCGGAATCGGTCAGAAACAGGCGTTCAGCACTTTGCGTCATACCTGCTGTGGACGAAAAATCAACGGACCAGTTCAGATTGCCTCTGGCAGGTTCAACCTGGGCAAGTTTTCCCTGGTGCGCAACCGCATAGATATGAGCATCATCAACCAGAATATTGGCATCGACATCAACCAGCCTCTCGATTTCAGAGCGCCCGCTCGGATAGCTGATCACACTGAGCCAAAGCAGCTGCCCCCGATCAAGAGACATCGCAGCGAGTTTGCCGTCATCCAGCCCGACAAGTACGCCATTGTTGAGTATCAGGGGCTGACTGTAGCCGGTAATGGTCAAAGCAGGTGGCTCAAAGGTCGCAGACCAGATCTGTTCACCTGAATTTGCATCGATGGCTGTGACCCTGCCGTCAGCAGCACGGGCGACCGCAAGGCCGTCGCTGGCAGAAACGGGCACGAGAACTTCTGACGCCATGACGAAAGTCCAGCGCGTGCTGCCATCCGCTTTTGACAATGCAATCACCTCGCCTTCACGGGTAGCAACGTAGACATTGCCCTCATTGTCCGCACCAACAGAGTCACCACCCACGCCACTGACCAGACGCGTCTCAAGCTTTCGGCGCCACACAACAGTGCCTTTATTCTGATCCACACTGACGACCTCACCATCCGAGCTGGCGGCATAAATATGTTTGTCATCCAGAAAGGGAGAAAAACCATTGGCCGGTGACTCGTCTTCTTTTCCTACAGCCACACTCCAGGATTTTGATAGTGGAACGGTAGATTTGACACTGGTCAGCGCAGCAGGCGGCGTCGTGGGAGGATCACTGGCACAGGCCAGCAAAGTGGAAACCAGGAAAGCGAGACAAAGATTTGACCAGCTCGAGCCTGAAAAACCGGAACAGAGCCACGCAGGTTTGGCAGTATCAAACACTCTGCAGACCGAACCTTGCGCTCGCACCCTAGCTTGCGTCATTGGCAGTCGCAAGCTCATTCAGTTTCATGTTCAGCGCGTTACTGTCGGCGCTGCGCTGATTACTATCAAGCGCCGCCTGATATGCCGTGCGAGCTTTATCCGGCTCACCCTTTGCCACATACAAGTCACCACGTACTTCCTCTACCAGCGCTGTAAAAGGTGTCGGTGGCTTGCCTGGCAGGCTCGACAATGCCTCATCGACCTTACCCAATGCGCCCTGAACACGTGCCAGACGAATCTTGGCGATTAACGCGACTTCATCCTGCGGTGAACCTTTGGCCGCAAGCTGCAGTTCTTTCTCGGCAGCTTCCAGATCACCGGCCTGAACCAGATCACGCGCTGCTGCCAGACTGGCCATGGAGGCGTAAAGCGTGCCGCCGTGGTCATCACGCAAGGCGGCTGCATGTTCCGCTGCGTTGGAGTCGGAATTGATGGCTTCAATCGATTGCTGGAACTGATCCGAAGCTGCCTGTGCCTGCTTGAGCTTGTGTTTGTTCCACCATTGCCAGCCGAGAATAGCGACCGCACCGATTGCGACTCCCAGCAGCACCGAGCGCCCGTTTTCAGCCCACCATCGTTTAAGTGCTTCGACTTGCTGTTCTTCTGTTTCGAATTCCAACCCCGGTATCTCCTGAGATTCAAACTAACTGGTCATTTAAAAGGAATGCGGCAAACAATTGCCACAGCCATCGGTTTTCTCATGCTATAACGTACAAACAAGCGATCCTTATGCAAGCCACTACGATCCAAAATCAGCCCGGGCAACGATCATGACTTCTGGCATGACAATGCATATTTCAATGCCCAACACGCAATACCCAAGACAATATTCGGGGCCGGCGCATAGCTTACCGCAAAAGCGCGCCCCGGTCGCACGTCGGACTAGCCGCGCCCTGCCATCCTGGCTCGCAGGAACTCTGCTAACTCGTCACGCTTCAAGGTGCGCTGCTCTTCAGTACTTCTGAGCGGTTTTACCGTAACAAAGCCACCCTCAATTTCATCAGCTCCAAGTACCAAAGCCCACCCAGCTCCGCTTTTGTCGGCACGTTTAAACTGGCTTTTCAGGCTACCGCCAGTGGGGTCCTGAATGATGCTGCAGCCCGGTACACTATCACGTAACAATTCTGCCAGCTGCAAGGCGTGCAGGGAGTCAACCTCCTTACTCGCTAACAGGTAGGCATCCGGCTCTGATGAACCGATATGGTCTGCCGCAACTTGAGTCACCAACTCAATCAAACGTTCCATACCCAGCGCCCAACCGACCGCAGGTGACGGCTTGCCACCAAGCTCTTCTACCAGACCGTCATAGCGTCCGCCACCGCAAACAGTGGCTTGGGCACCCAACAAGTCGGTTGTCCACTCCCATACGGAGTGTGAATAATAATCCAGCCCTCGCACCAATCGAGGATTCAGGATAGGCTCAATGCCGTTTCCTCTGAGCAAGTGTTGAAGCTGCTCGAAATGGTCTGTCGATTCAGAACCCAGGCTATCGGTCAGACTCGGTGCACCCTCGATCAGACTTTGCATTTGCGGGTTTTTACTGTCAAGGATGCGTAACGGATTGACCAACAGTCGCTTCTCGCTGTCGGCATCCAGCTGTGATTCATTGGCTTTGAAATACTCCACCAACTGCTGGCGGTAAGCTGCACGTTCGGTGCTGGTCCCCAGCGTATTCAGCTCCAGCCTGACAACCTGATCAATGCCCAAGGCTTTCCACAAGCGGGAACTTAGCACGATCAACTCTGCCTCGATGGCCGGCCCACCCACACCATAGACCTCTGCCCCGGCTTGATGAAACTGACGTGTTCTGCCTCGTTGCGGGCGTTCATAGCGAAACATCGGCCCCAAATACCAAATGCGGCTGGTGGCGGCATTCGCCATCAAACCATGTTGCAGGGCAGCACGCACACAGCTGGCCGTATTTTCAGGTCGCAAACTCAATGATTCACCCTTGCGATCCGGGAAGGTGTACATTTCCTTTTCCACGATATCAGTGGCTTCGCCAATACCACGATGAAACAGTGACGAGCGCTCCAACACCGGTGTTCGCATTTCGAGGTAGCCGTAGCCACGCATCACATCTCGCACGCACGCTTCCACATGCTGCCAGATATGACTGCTTTCCGGCAGTAAATCATGCATACCTCTAATACTGCTGACGCTATCACTCATCGGGTGACAGCCGGCATGGACAACGCAATCGCGGCACAGGCTGCGACGAGGGGATTTTGCGGGATATCAATCAGAGGCATGGAATCGTGAGTCAGCAGACTTAGAGTGGGCGCGTAAGGTACTCGCCCGCTTCTCTGGAATCAGGGAAATTGTTGAGCAGTTTTTCAGCATAGATCTTCGCACCTTGCAGATCACCCAGTGCGCGCCGAATGTTCATGCCCAGCAACAGGCTCGCTGCCGAGTCATTTCCGTATTCACGAAAGCGCCCGTAGTAAGCGTCGGCTATGGTCAGCCGCTGTTGGCGAAACGTCAGATCAGACATGTGCAACAGCGCGTTGGCGAAGCGCGGGTTTTCGCGTAACGCGTCGCGTAACCAGGTTTCGGCCCCATCCAGATCATCCGCATCAAGCAGACACAGACCGGCGTTATCCAGTGCGAACCAGGGGGTTTTATAGTAAGGGTTGCTGGCAGCTTTACGAAATTGTTCCTGCGCACCTTCAAGATCATTTTGCTCGCACAAAAAGACGCCGTAACTGTTTTGATGGTCAGCGGCTTCAGGTTGCAGTTTTATGGCCAATTCAAAGTGTCTGGCTGCACCGTCGGCATTGCCAATACGCTGCTGCAACCTGGCGTAGCTGATATGAGCCAGAGCATTGTCGTCATCCTGCTCCAGCGCTTTCTCAAGCTTCAGCCGCGCCTGATCCAGCTCACCCCGCTGTAAATACTTGGCACCCAACTCGGCGTTGAACTGCGAAGCATCCTTGTCATTGGTTTGCTTGTTGCCCGACAGGTTTGCACAGCCATGCAAAAGAGGAAATAGTATGAGCGCTGACAGCAAGCCCAATCGCCGCAACAATTTTCCAGCAAATAGACCGGTGGTGGCAGTTAAGCCTTTACTACCGGCACACAGTTGAGATTGACTGTTATCAATAACCATCGATTTCCACCAAGCTGTTTTCAGTCCAGCGAGTCACGCACCAAATTTCTCACCGAATCGCGGTTCTGCAAACTTTCTATGTCGTCGGCTTCGATCTTCTATCTTGCCGGCCAACTGGCCACAAGCAGCATCGATATCATCACCTCGTGTGGAACGCCGTAACGTCAGCACACCAGCATCGTTCAATATTTTTTGAAAACGATGAATTTGGGATTCCGATGATCGCTGATAGCCCGATTCGGTAAACGGATTGAAAGGTATCAGGTTGACCTTTGCCGGAAAGTCTCGCAATAACTCTACCAACTGTTTTGCATGTTGCGGGCGATCATTGACACCTGCTAACAAAACATACTCAAAGAACACATGCTTTTTACGATCCTGATCGACATAGCGCTGGCAGGCACCCATCAGTTGTTCGATAGGGTACTTGCGGTTCAGTGGCACCAGTTCGTCACGCAAGGTATCGTTCGGGGCATGCAGTGACACCGCGAGTGAACAATCCACAGCGGCGATCAAACGATCCATAGCCGGCACCACACCAGACGTGCTGACGGTCACTTTACGCTTGCTTAACCCAAAGGATAGATCATCCATCATCAGTTCGAGAGACGGAATCAGTGCAGCCATGTTAAGCAGCGGCTCCCCCATCCCCATCATGACAACGTTGGTGACGTGCGTTGCGGAATGCATGGGACGCTTGCCAGCACGCAGCAAGGCTGTCCCTGGCCCGTCCCTGGCGACAGATTTCAGTGTATTGGCAGTTCCCAGACCGCTGATCGCGAGCTGGTTGTCAGAGGGTACGGTGCCCTGTGCCTGAGGCTCCAGCAGTTTGTTGGCCAGCCATACCTGGACAATGATCTCACCTGCAGTCAGATTGCGGCTGAACCCCTGCCTGCCGGTAGCACAGAAAGAACAATCCAGAACACAGCCAGCCTGCGATGACACGCACAAGGTGCCGCGGCTGCCGTCGGGAATGAAAACCGTTTCGATGGTGTTACCATCGGCCATTTTGAAAAGCCACTTGCGAGTGCCGTCGGTAGCGGTGCGATCCATGACGATTTCGGGAAGGACGAACGGGGCATGCGCTGCAAACATCTTGCGCGCAGACAGAGACAGATCTGTCATTTGCTCAAAATCAAGCACGCCACGTTGATAGATCCACTGTAGCAACTGCTTGGCACGGAAACGTTTTTCACCGAGCGACTCGACCCAGGCCTCCATGCGCTGACGATCAAGGCCAAACAGGTCGACCGTTTTTACGTCATTGGCAGCGGTAGCCGCATCAGACGACACAGCAACTACCGGGATTTCCTCTACCTTAAGATTCATATCCGTAGATTCATATCCGTGTACCCAAATCCACTGCCAACACATCAGTGGTCAGGCAACCGCACCCATGCCGGCTGCCATAAGAAGAGCGACGAGTTAGCGGGTACGCGGGCAAAGTTCGTTGTCTTTGAAGAAAAAGGCAATTTCAGTGGCCGCCGTGTCAGCAGCATCTGAACCATGTACCGCATTCTCGTCAATAGAGCTCGCGAAGCGCGCGCGAATGGTGCCTTCGGCTGCCTCAGCCGGGTTGGTTGCGCCCATAACATCTCGATGAGCCGCAATGGCATTCTCACCTTCGAGAACCTGCACCATGACCGGCCCTGATGTCATAAAGGAGACGAGATCATTGTAGAACGGACGCTCCTTGTGGACGGCATAGAATTCACCGGCCTGCTCCTGGCTCAGGTGCATCATCTTTGCTGCGATGACTTTCAAACCAGCCTCTTCGAAGCAGGTGTAGATTTGGCCGACAACATTTTTGGCAACTGCGTCGGGTTTGATGATGGAAATCGTGCGTTCAATGGCCATAACTGGCTGAGCTCCGTAAGCGTCGTTGGTAAACCCACCATTGTAACGGTTTAACCGGGCTCGCGCTATAAAAGCCCACCAGAATCAGCACTTGCCAGCATCGGGCTACTCTTTTCGCAGTTTCACCGTCTTGAAGTGAATTGGCGGAGCTGAAGAGGTGTCAAATTCAGCGCCGGCCGCCGCTCCCGCCACCGCCACATCCCTTGCGTTACGGGATTTTTCGTAAACCGCGTGCATGGCACCCAAAGCATAGGTTGCACCTGAGCCCACCGCCCAAAACCGGGTGTACTCATACACTTCGCGTAGAGAGTACATCGCAAAGATACCGTTGGCATTGACGAAAACACTGTCGATTTGGCTGGTTTCGTAAGGATCTTCTTCAGAGTCCTTGGCATTGAGAAAAAACTTCTCTTTCAACATCGGGTGCAGCCTGAGCAAGGTGTCAAAGGTCGAGTCTCTTGTCGAAAAATCAGCCTTGATTGCCTTGCTGTTAAACGCCCGCTCTGCGACCAATGTGTGCGCAGCACTGCCGACAATCCCCATGTGGGTCTTGCCAAAGGTCTGGATCTTATTGTGATTGGCGTCAAGCTCCGGTGACAACCGGATATCACCAAAGGTCGTCAACGAATCCGCAGCAATACAGGCTTGAGAGCCCTTTCTGGCAACAACAATGGTTGACATTCAATCTCCGTCATTGTGATGTTTAAGAATCAATGGGTTGTAGCGTGAGCCTGATATCCGGACCTGTCCGGTCCAGCTTGGTCAGCTGCAACTCAATACGATCACGCATCTTCTCAAGTCCGGGCAAAATAAACTGAGGCTTGCCCAGATTTCCCATCAGATGAGGCGCGATATACAACACAATTTCGTCCACCAACCCCTGTTCGAGCAGTGCTCCACACAGTGTTGCTCCCGCTTCAACGTGAACCAGATTCACCGGCACCCTGGCGAGGTCTTCCAGCATGGCTGACAGGTCAATCCCCTGGGTTTGCG
>CALFCE010000262.1 GCA_937951215.1 uncultured Granulosicoccaceae bacterium | reverse complement strand
GCTCGTGATGCAGGCTCGGAAATTTCGGCTACTGGCTCATTTGCTTCAACAACCTTATCGCCGCCGTTGGTAGTTTGAGGGTTGGTATTTTCAGCGTTGGTATTTTCTGTGTTGGTATTTTCCGGGTTGGCGTTTTCAGTGGAAGCACTTACAGTATTGGTGCTTGTCGGACTGTTATCTTCCGGGCTGTCAGCATCCGGCTCAACAGTTGCCGATGAGGATTGCTTGTCGACTGCCGAGTCCGGCCCCGATAGCTGTGGCCCAGTTAGCTGTGGCCCAGATCGCTGAGCCTCCGATTGCTGAGCTCCCAAAGATGAGGTCTTGCTGGTGGTTGCACGCAAAACACCCTGCTCCACCGAAAACCGAGAGGCAGCAAACCAGATAAAGGCCAACAGCGCAAACAGTGCACCGAGCAGCACAATCCAGGTTCCGACTACACTCTTTTTTCTCATGGCATCGTGAAAGTATCTAGACAGAAAGCACCTGATATATTAAAGATGCCATACGTTTCAGGGCTAATCACAATCTCGCCAGCTCCACCTGACCAAGCCCGGAACTCAACCCAGAACTCAACCCAGAACTCAACCGGGAGCTGAATGGGGAGCGCCACTGAGAGCGCCAGAAAGCTTGTGAATGAAATGGCCTATAGCACCTGAACTGACAGATTTTGATCACTTTTACCCTGTCGTACAAGGTATTACAGCACAAGCTGCATAAATAGCCTCTTTTTCAGCGCATATTGACGCAATTCCCTCGCTTCGCAGACTGTTGAGTGCATCACATCCTGCTGCGCCGGGCACCTTGGACAATGACAGGCATACATCGCATTACCTACTGGTACTGTAACTGTTCCCGTCAAATGTGAAGTGTTACGGGGTTATTCAGCGAGCTCTCGGTATCCTTTGAAGCCAGACTTCAACCGTTACAGAAAGCGTCAACAATGCAATTCCCACTCAGTCATCGATGCAGTCGATCATGGCTCTCAACCCTGCTGGTACTGGCGTTATCAGGTATGACAGCGGTTAGCTGTGGATGGGTAGACTCCACTGGAAATTCAGACAACGATGCAAACGCAGATGTGGTCGGCCTGAACACCAGTAATGATTCCTCTGGCGGCCAGTCTGATGAAAACGGGCAAGATCAGAACAACCAGGGCAACGGTTCCGAAAATCAACAAGCCGACCCCAACATCGCAGCAGACCTGTCCGATCGCAGGTTGGTCCGGTTTCTAGAAGATAGTTCGGTGCGTGTCACTCCAAGCAATGTTTTCGCAGATCCTGTGTCATGGACATGGACCAGCCTCCCCCCTGATGAGGGCATCGCTGATTGTGGGGCGCTGGATGGATTTGATAACAACTTTTCGACGACATCCATCAATGCCGCATGCAGTGCCGACACTGAGTGTACGATCGGTATCAGTGAGACACCCGGCGACGGTAATTTTCCATCGTTTGACATCACCATGCCCGAGCTTCGCGCGCCGCTGGCACTAAGTTACCGCCTCACATCAACAGACAGTGGCGGTAATCAATTCAATGAACACTATCTGTTTTGCGGCATCTCGATCAATGAAGCACCGATTGCCAGAAACGATATTTTCACTGTTGTCAGGGGAAACACCTTGGTGGTTCGAGCCAACGATCCGATTACATTGCTGAGCAATGATATTGACGACGACGATATTCGAAACCAGCCATTACGGGTTTTGCCGGTGCCTGCAAGAGAACCCCGCTTTGCGCAAAATTTCAGATTGCAAACCAACGGCGGTTTTTTGTATACAGCACCTGTTGCCACACCTCAGCAAGCTTCCATTACAGATTTCGACAGCTTTGGCTATATCCTCAGCGACGGCCTGCATGACACACAAGCAACAGTGACCTTGCGTATCGTCAACAGCAACAATGCACCATTGTTGGTTGCACGCATTTCAACTATTGTCATTTTCGTAAACGAACCACTGGCTTTCAATGATCCGGCTTATGATCTCGCCAGGTTTTTTCGCGATCCCGATGGTAACCCTTTGCAATTCGCCACTGTGCCGGGATCGTTACCGGGTAGCGGCAATCTGACCATTGACACGCAAGGGCGATTGTCCGGCACGGCACTGGCAGGAGATACAGGGGATTTTAATGTCACTGTTATCGCCTCTGATGGCAGCCTCTCCGCAACTGAAACGTTTGTATTGTCGATCAGACCAAACCCGGCTACCAGCAATAACTCATTGCCGGTGATATTACCTATCGATGACATCGTGATAGAACAAGACGATCGTATTGATCTTTTTATTGATGCCTTTGACAATGATGGTGATGACTTGCAGTTCGGACTATCAGACGACAGTGCATTTTTCCTGACCATAAACCGCAACACTGGCAGACTGCGAGGGCGAGCCACGGAAACCGGTATTTTCCCGGTCACTGTGATTGTGAGTGACAACACAAGCTCAAGCACCCGAACCTTTCTTGTACGTGTCATCGCAGAAGGCAACCTTGCACCTCAGGTTGACGACATTTCCAATGTTATCTTTGATGCACCGTTTAACTATGATGTGTCATCTTTTTTTATCGATCCGGAAAACGACAGTCTGTTTTTTACTGCGATAAACCTCCCTGCGGGTATCACGATTAGCAGTGACGGCATCATCAGCGGTGCACCTGCCAGCGCGAATTTGGGCAGTCATTTTATTGTGGTCACTGCCAGCGATGGGTTTAATTCGACCGATGACGGTTTTTTGCTGACTCTGCAATAGTCGAACAAAGAAGCGGTCAAGTAGTAGCAGCATGCCGCCGATGCCAGGCAGTTGCCAGAACACACAACAACTCGAACATCAGGTTAGCACCCGCCATCGCAGTGTTGCCGGAGGGATCAAAAGCCGGTGCAACCTCAACCAGATCAGCTCCGATAAGATCCAGACCTTCCAGCCCCCGAATTAGCAGCTGTGCTTCCAGCGTACTCAAGCCCCCGATTTCCGGGGTACCGGTACCCGGCGCAAAAGCCGGATCGAGACTGTCGATATCAAAACTGACATAGACCGGACCACTCCCTGCAACCTCTCTGGCGATGCGGATGACCTCATCAACACCCAGACGATAAAATTCGTCCATGTACATAACGCGCATGCCACTCTCGTGGCTGAAACGCCAAACATCAGGGTCGTTAACCGGGCCCCGGATGCCAATCTGTACTACTTTATGTGGGTCCAGCAGTCCCTCTTCGACAGCACGACTGAAAGGTGCTCCGTGATGAAACTTTGATCCCATGTAGTCATCGCCGGTATCGCAGTGGGCATCGATGTGAACCATCGCCACCGGCTGCTGTTGGGCCACGGCCCGCAGAATGGGTAGCGATACAGAGTGATCCCCGCCAATAGACAGCGGTACCACCCCCGCGGCAACGATGCGTTTGAAGTGTGCCTCGATCGCCGCATGACTTTGGGTTAATTCAAATGGAGAGGGCACCCAGGCATCACCAATATCAGCTACCCGGCACAAGGAATGGGGCGCGACTGAAGTTAGCTGGTTGATCATGCGCAACAAGCTCGATTGATTGCGTACCTCGCGCGGCCCGTGCCGCGATCCGGGCCGGTTGGTGACACCCCCATCAAACGGCACACCCACCATGCCGATATCAACCTGCGACAGATCTTCCTCCCAGGGTGCACGCATAAAGGTGGGCAGACCGGTATACCGCGGTCGGGCCATCGGATTCGCAAATTCGGGATAGTCAGTATCTGTCATGCTTGGTTTTCTCCGGCTTAACGTCAGGAGCTTGCGAGAATCTGCAAGGCTGCCTGATGGGTTTGTTTGCAACTTGCAGCGACAACCTCCCCACCATCGTGAACCGGTTTACCTTGCCAATCAGTGACAACTCCACCTGCGGCTTCGATTATCGGGATCAATGCCTGTATATCATAGGCCAGTAAATTCGCTTCGATAACCAGGTCTGCAAAACCCGCGGCCAACATCGCGTAGCCATAACAATCTGTTCCATAGCGGACGGTTGCGACCTGATCTGCAACTCTGTCAAATCGCTGCAATTGCGCCTTGTCGAACACGTCAGGCGTGGTCGACATCAGCACTGCCTGACGCAAATCACGTGAGGCCAGCGTATTCAGCGGAAGTTGGGCTACGTCTTTTCGCAGCAGGCCAGCGCCCAGGCGGGAACCGTAATAACGCTCACCCAGGTAGGGTTGATCAAGCAGTCCAAAAACGGACCTGTCACCATCATGCAAGGCGATCAGTGTCCCCCATAGCGGCACCCCGGTGATAAAGGAGCGTGTTCCGTCAATCGGATCAATAACCCAGGTGTAACCGCTGCTTCCGGCCGCGAAACCTCGCTCCTCGCCAAAAATACCGTCCTCGGGACGTTGCCTGGAAATAATTTCGCGGATGCGATCCTCGGCTCCCCGGTCGGCCTCTGTAACCGGGTCAAAGTTGCCATCAGCGGCTTTGTTATCAACCGCGATCCCGGAGCGAAAGTATTTCAGTGTCACTTCCGCTGCTGCATCCGCCATAAGATTGCCGATGCGAATTATTTCCTGCATTTCCTGATCAGAAAATGGTTTGGGTACATGCCTGGGCAATGTCTGAGGGGGCATAGATTATTCGCAATCCGGAATCTGATGAAATAAAGTCCAATTTGGAAGGTAGGTCAGGGTTCAAAACCACGACTTCCAGCGACTCTTGCAATATGGTAACCCGTTGCAGGTGATCTATCGACTTGTCCGGTCAAATACACCACCCGCGCCTGAAAGCCAGTAAACATGGGCTTCGCAGGGGATTAGTGGAATGTGCGGGCGAATGCCGGAACATCACGCAGGCCAATTCTCTGCTCAATTTCTGTCAATCCAGCCGAACAGCGATAATTACTGTCTATACTCTTCGAGCCTCGGCCAAGCAGTTAGCCCTGCTTGTGCCATGTAAGGCCAGTAAACAACCTGGTAAAAAAACAGTTTTATTATAAATATCAATAATTTAAAAGTATTTATATAAGCTGATTCTGAGGTTAAACAGTTCCCGAACGGGGCAATATGCCGTACAGTACGGCTTCAGGGTGCGGAAAGATCGACCACGCATCATAATGCAATTTAAGATGGGTATACGCTCGAGCGATAACTCCAACTGAACTCTTGATCGATAAATATAACTAAAAAGTAATGAGAGAGCTCAATTCGAATCAAAGCGGCAGAATATCAGGGTGCGTATCACCTGATATGAAGCCATCCAGCACGGGTCAGCTTGTTGCCCGTGTAGCAGACGATGCCGAGCCAGTTGCGCGCGAGCTGTCGACGCTGCACCGCGTGGGAACCTGCCTTTTGCTGTCATCGGTTCTGCTGGTGACGGGTTGCGCCAGCAACCTCAACTACATCAACTACAAACGCTTTACCTATGATTTGCTCAGGCAGGAAGACTGTCGTCGCAATGACATAGACAGTTTTTGTGCTCGCTCCTTCGTGTTTGAGTACGACGAATATGAACAACTCAGACAAGAGTACATGCGCGGCTCGCAACCTGATGTCTGGAACGAGTATTCAACTACGTTTGAAGTGAACTCAGTCACCACGGGTGCAAACGGCAGCATCTAGCCTGCAATCAGTGCCCGGTATCAATAATCGGTACTCCTGCCTGGAATCAATACCCGGAATCTATGTTTGTTAAACAGTTACCCGATCTTCCGGCCCTGATCGCCCACCGAGGAGCATCGGGGTCCGCTCCCGAGAATACACTGTCAGCAATAGAACTTGCCGCCCGACAAGGCGCCACGTGGATCGAGGTCGATGTTAATACCAGCTCCGATCACATTGCCTATTTGCATCATGATGACCACCTGGATCGATGCACCGATGGCTCCGGCTATTTGATTGAAAAGCCCAGCTCGGTGCTGGATCAGCTCGATGCCGGGGCCTGGTTTTCGGATGAGTTCACCGATGAGAAACTTCCCCGCCTATCGCAGCTGGTGCCAGTTCTACAGCAATTCTCGCTAGGCTTGAATCTCGAAATAAAACCCACGCCAGGTTGGGAAATCCCGACTACCGACGCGATATGCGAATTCCTGTCCAGTGAATGGCCGAAAGAACTGCCACTGCTGATCTCGAGTTTCAGTCGCGAGGCAGTAGTCCGGGCCCGCGAACATTTGCCTACTGTGCCACTGGGTATGCTGTATTGCGCCGTGCCATCTGACTGGCAACAACAGTTGGCAGACCTGGACTGCCAGAGCCTTCACTGCGACGCTGCTTTTATCAATGAGCAAATTATGGATCAAGCAAAGGCAAGCAAAGTCGGCGTGCTTTGTTTTACTGTCAATGATCTGAATACAGCAAAACGGCTGCGTGCGCTGGGCGTAGACAGCCTGTTTACTGATTACCCACAACAACTCGGCCAGGCTTTGCTTTGACTCCAATGCGGCGCAGAATCGATGCAGCACTCGGTCTGTGGAAGGGTTTTCTGCCGAATCTTAGCGTGCCTGCCTGACGGTCTGATATCTGGGATACGAAATCCGGCCAGATTTTTCCCCAGCAACAGCTGTGATTAAACTGTTCGTAAACAACCCCATAGCTGTTTTTTTGATCCAGAATCCAACCCTTGACGATATGTAGCGGGATATTGACATCGCGTTCACCAATCAGATGAACTTGTGTTATGTGCTCAGGAAGCGGATCACGTCGCGCCGGATTCAGCGAGGTAGCCAGCGGGCTGTAGTTGTGAAGTGAGGTCCAAGCCTGGATATCAAGATTACCAGCCAGAGTGACGACGGTGTCCGTTTGCGGGAGTTGCTCGGCTATCAACAAAGCCAGTGCACCACCTCCACTATGGCCAAACAGGTTGACCCGGGCAAACGGATATTTTTGCAACTCTTGCCTGACCACTCCCGCCATGCTGTTAACGACCTGTGAAGAATAGCGACCCGAAGTCCAAAGAGCAGGTTCGCAACCTTCAGCTTCTGAAAACCCGTTGTAACAAGGGCGGCCCACATACAGTGAAGCTGCTTTGTCCTGCTTCATCAACTGCAACATCATCGGCTGTCGAGGAGTCGGATCCGGCACCACGATATAGCGCAACATCCATGGCATGCCATCACCCTCAAGATAAACGTTGAGTTGATCAGTTGTGGTTGCCGTGCGACCCGAAAGCGCTCGTTGCTGTTGCAAGGTTTCCAACCGCTGATTTCGAAAAATTCTGTGATCGAAACCAAACGATGACACCACCGATTCATGAAAACCGCCCTTTCGGGCAACGGACTGAAGTTTATCTGTTGGTGTGCTGGCACAACCGCCCAGAACAGTCACCAGCAAGACCAAACCTGCTGCCCGACGCGAAAGGTCAAGACGTGAAATGTAAACAAGAGCGTGACCGAAAACATTGGCAATGCCATTACGCAGCGCGTTGCATCCACAGCCAACCGATTCAAAGCAAGCAAGCAAACACCACAGCAATGACTGCACCGGACCCGGATGGTATTCACTATGGCAAAGTGAATTAGATGTCATAGCGACTGAATTGGTTATTTTGTGGCACATAACATGAATTTAATTGTATTAGCCAAGCTCATGCAACCGCTCTGCCAACAATCCCGTATACAATAGACTATCCGTTCGTCTATGTTACAACTCCAGAGGTTCAATCGGATGAATAAATCAGTCACAGCAGCAGCCGTCATCGTACTGTTGTTAGGGCTGTGGATGCTCAGTGGCATCCTGTTTGGTGATTCCAGTGACAACAGTGAAGTTGCCTCACAAGGCGGGGCATCAAACACAGAAACCTCAGACGACACGGCCAAAGCTCCGATGAAGGTGCATTATGCCTTGGCAACTGCTGCCGAAATGAAACGCAGCGTCACCTTGCAGGGTCAACTCGAACCCATCCGCATGGTCACGGTGAGAGCTCAAACCAGCGGCCTGGTTGAGGAGTTGCCGTTTGCACGTGGCAGCCGAATCAACGAAGGTGATTTGCTTGCCCGACTCAGCCTTGACGGCCGCAAGGCACAACTTGCTCAATACCAGGCACAAGTCAAATCCGCTTCCAGTGAGCAAAAAGCAGCGAGTCGACTCAACAAGCAAGGTTTGCAGTCTCAATTACAGCTGGAACAAGCCAGCGCACGGCTTGCTTCAGCCAGGGCATCATTACAATCCCTGCAACTCGAAATCAACAACACCCAAATTACAGCACCTTTTAACGGGGTGCTGAACAAAATCGATATCGAACTTGGTTCCCTGATTGAACGCGGCACAGCCGTCGCCGAGCTAGTGGACGACAGCGCCTTCAAAGTCACTGCCACAGCAACGCAGCAGATGATAAACCAGTTGCAACCGGGCCAGCCGGTGGTCGCCAAACTGATAACCGGGGAGGAACTACCAGGCAAGATATCGTTTATCTCTGCCATCGCTGATAGCACGACCAGAAGTTTTTCTCTGGAGGCTGAAATCGAACAGTCAGGCAAGCCCTTGCCCGCTGGAGTCAGCGCGTCGCTGGATATTCCTGTTGAGAATGTTCAGGCCTATCTGATTTCACCTTCGGCATTGGCCTTGGGCACACGCGGTGAAATGGGCGTGAAGGTAGCCAATATCGATAACATCGTTGAATTTTATCAAGTCAAGTTGATCAGTACTGACAGCGGAGGCGCCTGGGTCACAGGCATTCCGGATGGTGCCAAGGTCATAACACTGGGTCAGGGATTTGTTAACGCGGGAGATCAGGTAGAACCTGTCGCCGAACCCGATACCAACCCGGACAACAACAAACCTGCAACCTGATATCCGATGTACCGCTGGGTAAGGCAACGCTCTAAAGTCTATACAGGACTGCTATGCATCAATTGATTGAAGCTGCCTTTAGCCGTAACCGCACTGTGCTGCTGTTATTTGGTTTCCTTTTGCTGGCTGGAATTCTCGCTTACGGTGCAATCCCGAAGGAATCCAACCCGGATGTTGCGATCCCGATTATTTACGTTTCCATGCATCACGAGGGCATTTCCCCGGAAGATGGCGTGCGACTGCTGGTTAAACCCATGGAAAAGGAGTTGCAGGGCATCACTGGCATCAAGGAGATGCGCAGCACTGCAAGCGAAAGTCACGCCTCGGTACTGCTGGAGTTCGATGCCGGGTTCGACAGTGATACAGCTCTGGCCGACGTCCGCGAAAAAACCGATATTGCCAAATCCCAACTACCCGGTGCTACCGACGAGCCTTCAGTGAACGAGGTGAACCTGGCACTGTTTCCGGTGGTCAACATCAGTCTTTCAGGCAGTCTGCCAGAGCGCGCTCTGCTTGAAATCGCACGCGATCTGCAGGACAAGCTGGAAGCCCTGCCCGGTGTCATGAGTGCGAACATTGCTGGTGAACGGGAAGAAGTGCTGGAGATAACCGTCGATCCGGTCGTGATGGAAACCTACAGTGTGGATTTTGACACGCTTTTTCGATTGATTGGTAACAACAACCTGCTGGTGGCTGCCGGGGCGATAGATACCGGTGCAGGTCGCATGGTACTGAAAGTACCCGGCATCATAGAAGACATCGACGACATACTGACCATGCCGGTGAAAGTGTCAGGCGACACCGTGATTACCTTCGGCGATGTAGCCAGCTTGCGTCGCACATTCAAAGACCCCCAGGGCTTTGCCAGACTGAACGGACAACCCACACTTGCTCTGGAGGTTTCCAAGCGTATTGGCTCGAACATAATAGAAACTATCGATTCGGTGAAGGCAACAGTCGACGCCAATCGAGAATTCTGGCCGCCGAATCTGAATGTTGGAATTCATCAGGACCAGTCCAAACAAACCAAATCCATGCTGCGTGATCTGCAGAACAATGTGTTGAGTGGAGTGGTTCTGGTCATGATAGTGATCACGGCCGCTCTGGGTATTCGTTCATCCATTCTGGTTGGGCTTGCGATACCCGGATCATTCCTCACAGGCATACTCGTTATCTATTCGATGGGTTACACGATGAACGTAATCGTGCTATTCAGCCTGATTCTGGTCGTCGGGATGTTGGTCGATGGTGCCATTATTGTCGCCGAACTGGCAGACCGGAATATTGAAAGTGGTTTGTCGCGCAAACGTGCCTTTGCTGAATCCGCCAAGCGCATGGCCTGGCCCATCATCGCCTCTACGTTCACCACACTGGCAGTCTTTGCTCCACTGTTATTCTGGCCTGGCATGATCGGTCAGTTTATGCGCTATATGCCGATAACCGTGTTGTCCTGCTTGCTGGCTTCCCTGGCCATGGCCCTGATATTCATCCCGGTGCTCGGTGGCATCATCAGTCGCTCCAAACACAGCTCTGACAACAAAACATTTATGTCAGACACTGACAACTCCCTGATCAAGCAAAAACAAGGCGGTTTGCTCGGCACCTACCTGTCGCTGCTTAACAAGTTTTTATTGCATCCCGGGAAAACCTTTCTTTGTATCGTGGGCCTCACCGTTGGTATTTATGTACTGTACGGCGCCCTCGGCAAGGGTGTCGAGTTTTTTCCTGATATCGAACCCGAAGTGTTGATGGTGCAGGTGCATGCGCGTGGTGATTTGTCGATTTATGAAAAAGACGAAGTTGTCAGGCGGATTGAAAACCGGATGTTGGACAGCGATGAGATAGTGTCTGTCTACGCCCGTTCCTTCGATAGCGCTAACGCCAATAACATGAGCGAAGATGTTATAGGCACAGTCCAGCTTGAACTGACTGAATGGGATCAGCGTCGAAAGGCCAACGAAATTATCGCTGAACTAAGAGAAAACCTCGCTGATATCGCTGGAGTACAACTGCAATTTCGGGTGCAGGAGAACGGTCCGGACGGTGGCAAACCGATCAATCTGCAAATAAGCTCCACCAACAGCGATAAACTGGAAGCCGCAACAGAGTATTTGCGCAGATTGATGGACGGCATAGAGGGTTTTGCAGATGTCGAAGACAATCGGGCCCTGCCGGGTATTGAATGGATCCTCGACGTCGATCGGCAGCAAGCCAGCCGTTACGGGGCCAGTGTCGCTCTGATCGGGAACGTCATCCAGATGGTCACCAACGGAATTCAGATCGCTGATTATCGCCCCGACGATAGTACAGATGAAATTGAAATCAGGGTGCGTTACCCGATCGACCAGCGCAACCTCAGCCAGCTCAACGAACTGAGGGTTCCAACCGCCAATGGGATGGTTCCGGTCAGCAATTTCGTCAAGCTGTATCCGGCCCAGAGAACCGGCACTATTCAACGAGTCGATGCCAATCAAGTCATCACTGTGCAGGCTGATGTTGCTGAGGGGTTTCTCGCCGACGACATATTAAAAGAACTCAAGCAACAGTTGGCAGACGGGCCCAAGGACCCGGAAGTCAGCATTGACTTCAAAGGTGAGGCCGCAGAGCAACAGGAAACCATGGTCTTCCTGATGCTCGCATTCATATCAGCAATATTCATGATGACAACCATCCTGGTGACTCAGTTCAACAGCTTCTACCAGACTTTGCTTGTGTTGAGCGCCATATTGTTCTCGACTGCCGGTGTGCTGGTGGGTTTGCTGATCACAGGACAAACCTTTGGCATCGTGATGGTCGGTATCGGTATCATTGCCTTGTCCGGCATCGTCGTGAATAACAACATTGTTTTGATCGATACCTACAATACCTTCCGCAAGGATGGAGAAGGAGCGCTGGAGGCTGCGATGAAAACCGGGGCTCTTAGAATGCGGCCAGTACTGCTGACTGCCGTCACCACCATTCTCGGGTTGATGCCTATGGTGCTGTCGATGAATATTGATCTGGTCAATCGCGACATCACGTTTGGTGCACCGTCCACTCAATGGTGGACACAGCTGGCCAGTGCCATCGCCGGCGGGCTCGCATTCACGACGCTGTTAACCCTGTTTATGACCCCGTGCCTGCTGGTACTCGGTGCCAGATTCAGCGCATGGAAAACAATCAGGAAAATAAAAAACAAGCAGAAAAAAGGCTCTATATCAGAGAAAATTTCGCGGCGAAGAAATCGAAAAAAGCCACTGGCAAGCGGGCTGTCAGGTTAGACAAATCCCTCACCCGATTTACAGCTGATCCCAGACTCGCCGCAGCGCATCTGCATACCTCGACCCCATGACGCGATAAGCTTCTGCCCCGAAGTGCACGCAGGAACTGTTGCCACAAGGAAACTGGGGTGGCACAAGATCATCATGATTGGCAAAGTCAGCATGCCCGATCAATTGTGAAATACCACGATGTACAAAGTCGACTTGATCCTTGATCGCACCGAAATTGGAAAAATTACCACGACTGTCATTACCTCGTGACATCGTCCCGACTATGAAGGGCACGTCAGACCCGGCACCTCTCGCGGCCGGACCGCGAATATCGACTCGCGCTTCGGCACGGAATCTATTGACCAGGGCCTGCAGGTTTTGCTGGTAGGCACCAGCACAAGCTGGATCGTTAGAGTCTGACTCTCCCTGATGCCAGATAATCCCTCTGAACACTCCACGACTCTCTTCCAATGCCAGATTCAAACGAGTCAGAGCTCGGTCTGCCAATGCCGTGCCTCCCAGAAACCCCTGATCCGTCGGCCAGGCATTCCAGGCCAGCTGACCCAATCCGTTGTTACAAAAACCGGTTCCCGACCATGCTGTCGGAACCAGGATAACTTGTTGTGTAGTTGAACTCAGCATGGACTTGCCAAAGCTGAGCCCCGGGCCGATAAAGGTTCCCGATTTGTTTGCAAACCACGGGAATAAAGGGTCATGCAAGGGATCTTCTGCTCGAATCAGACGAGGTGAAATCACCACTGCCCCAGCATCGGAAAAAGCTCCCGGGTAATCGTAATTATTGACGTTGTTAGGCGTCACGTTCAGTTGCAAAAGACGATTATCGGGCTCGTCAGGTTCGCCCGAACCTGCGCGCTTTTCGCCGATCTCGCTAAAGCCCACCATATTACTCTGGCCGGCCATCAGATAGATATCCGGTACCTGGACAGGAACAACATCAACGACAATTTCGACGTTTGCACTGAGCAGTCCGTCAGACGCCACAACCCTGAAGCTGCGCTCGTGCTCAAACAAGGGTACAGGCCCGACTGGCAGTTGCAACTGAACATTAAATATTGCTTCAGTGGCGTTGCCTCCGAGGCTGGGGGTATCAATGGAAGTGACCGAAATAGAACCGGAGCGATCCGACAAAGCCTCCACGTTTATCTGCACACTACCTTGATGACCATTGAATCTGAGCAGTCGAACCGGTACGTGCAGGCGGGGTTGCTCTCCTTCACGAAGCACATATCGCTGGCCTGCAGCTTGTAGTTCGAAGCGCGGCTCGGTTGATTCCACTGGCACTTGCCCCGGTGGTTCAATTGAGGGGGGGTCAATCTGCGCGGGTGGTTCCACGGGAGCCGGGCCTGACGGAGTGCCTTGCGAATTATCATCACCGAGCACCAACTGTAAAGCGTCGCTGCGTTGACCAGAGTCAGAGATCGTTACCAGCTGATAAACATAT
>CALFCE010000261.1 GCA_937951215.1 uncultured Granulosicoccaceae bacterium | reverse complement strand
TCGCCACCCCTGACCTCACCGATAATGACCCGATCAGGTCGCATGCGAAGTGAGTTGCGCACCAAATCACGCTGCGATATTTCACCCTTGCCTTCAATATTCTGTGGCCTTGTTTCAAGCCGCACGACATGCGGCTGTTGCAGTTGCAGTTCTGCAGAGTCTTCTATGGTGATAACACGTTCCGTTGCACCGATAAAACCCGACAAGATATTCAATATGGTGGTTTTGCCAGTGCCGGTGCCACCTGACACGATAATATTCAGACGGGCGTTGACAATCACACTTAAAACCCTGGCCATTTCTTCATTCATACTGCCGATTCTGATTAAATCATCAGTTGACAGTTTGTCGCGTACAAACTTCCTGATCGACATGGCAGGCCCGTCCAGCGCCAGTGGCGGGATGATTGCGTTGACTCGACTACCATCGGCCAGACGGGCATCAACCATCGGTGCTGATTCATCAACCCGACGACCCACCTTGGATACAATGCGGTCGATGATAGTCAGCAAATGCTGGTTGTCACGAAATTGCACATTGGTCTTTTCCAGCTTGCCACTTCTTTCGACATACACGGAATCAAAACTATTAACCAGAATATCTGCGACCGTGGCATCCTCAAGCAGCGGTTCAAGAGGCCCGTGACCCAGAATCTCGTTCTCGACGCCTTTGATCACCCGCTGTCGCGAGGGTGCAGATAACGGCGCATTGGATTCATCCAGTATTTTCGACGCAGCATCCCTGATTTGTACTCGTGCATTGGCAACGGGCATACTCACCACTCGAGACAAATCCAGTACGTTCAACAACAGCTCATGAGTTTTTTTAATCCACTCATTTTCGTTTTGATCACTAATGTCCTTATTGCGAGCCGGGGCAGAGGCTGCCGAATTATCCACGGTGGCTGATGCCTTGGATTCTGCTTCCTTCGAAGCACGCCGGCTTATAGCTGCTTTCAGGCTGTTTTTCATTACCTCACCTTGCCCTAAGCTGCTTTACGCGACCAGCTGAATTTTTTTTCAGCGTTATCAGGCTCAAGAGGCCATAAGCTGTTTGACAACTTGACTAGTGTTCGGGAAATAAATGCATTCTTCCATCTGGCAGTCAACGCTGTCGTTGTATCCGTGGCGTAACTCACGCGCTTGTAATCATTGGGCACAATATAGATTTCATGCGATGAAAAGGCAGCATGAAAGTCCTGTTCACGTATGGAATTTTTCTTTTCGTAGCGATTGATAATCAGGCAAATGGTGTCCGACGAGATTCCTTGATCCTGTAATAAACGGATATAGTGACTGGCGATGCGCATGTCGGAAAGCGTTTGCTGTACGACAACACAAATCCGGTTTGCCCGTTCGAGGGGGTGATAGGCAATGGGGTCAATAGAGCGCGGCATATCCACCACAACATGATCGAACCGCGAGGTCACTATGTCCATTATCTGGTCAATCTTGCCAGCATCGATGTCCCAGGGTGACAATAGCTCATCCGAAAATGTCGCCAATATTTGCGGGTTATATTCTTTTCTTAACAGACAGGCATCCAGTGATGACTCGTCAATTTCCTCATCATTACTTATGGCTCGCGCCAGACGTGAGTTGGGATTTTCGTCAAAATTCAACGGTAGATTTCCGTACTGCAGATCCAGGTCCATGATCAATACATCAGGCTTGCCGGCTCGGGCGGCCAGAATATGCGCCAGATTGACCGCGAGCGTTGTGGTTCCTGCTCCACCTTTTGGGGTTACAAACAAAGTCAAATCACCTTTGCCTGCCAGCTTTTGACGACTTTGTGCTCGGGCCGCTGACTGCACAACCTGAACTATTGCATCGCCATTGTACAAATCGCCGATGTAATCCTGAGCGCCGGCCTTGAATGACTGGCGCGTAATGTTGGCATCATTATCCGGCCCGCAGATTACGAAAGGTAATGGACTCGACGTATTCTGGTTAGCCATTAATTCAATAGTCTGTTGCCAGTCTTTATCCAGAACAATGAGTAACACGTCTACACCGGTCAGCTCACTGGCTTGTGGATACGGTCGCTCCTTACTCAGGGGAAATAGCGTGCATTGAACAATGTCATGATGATCAGCCAGGACTACTTCGACCTTTTTCAGCTGGTCAACATCAGGACCTGCAATGCCCAGATTTACAGTAATGCCCATAATGAATATTCCTCTCTCATGATCATGCTTTCCCTTAAACAAAACATACTGTGTAAACTGGCATCGTAGATGCGTTTGTCTTTTCTGAGACACTTCTGATTGTTAGACAAAACAGACTCTCGTGTTTCCATCTGGCTCGTAACCCAGACTCTCCGCCGGCAATGTGGTTGCAAAAGTCGGTGACAAGAGATTATTGGCCACCGTTTCACTGAGCAACACAGGTATCAGTAGAGAGTGTGTGTAGTTAGAGATACTCACACGTACATAGCTGATTGATTGATAATCGATAGTCTCGGCACCGCCTTCATCGAGGTAGCTGACAGCAATATGGCTACTATCGAGCCCGGGCACCAGTGTTGAACCTGTGTTTTCTCCAGTACCGAATATCGCAATTCGGCGTACAGCCGGATCGTCTACCGGACATACGGCGGCTACCCTTGCCCCGCGCTGGGTAGCAAGATTCAATGCAGACCAGGTATATACCGCTCTACCAATCTCCACCACCGCGAATAGCATAAACATAAAAATGGCTCCGGCAATGGCTACCTCGACAATGTACGAACCGCGCTGATAATGAAGAGGTTTCATATCGCTCTCATACTGCTTTGTGCATTGAGAGTAAAATTGCTGGTATCGGTATCCTCCACAAAACCCAGACCGCGTATCGAACCAAAGATCGGTACATAAGCATACTCGGCTTTCACATTAACGTAGTAACGACCACTCCCACCATTCCCCTCTTGCTCGATCACAACGCTGATGTCATCGAAACCAAGGCCCGGTAATAATGGTGTACCGCCAGCAGGACTACCGCTCACCACCAGATTTTTCATCACCACCATATCTTCAGTTGTCACCGTCGGTTCATTTAGCCCCTGCAACACTCGCTCCGAAAGATAGCGCGACCCGTCACGTACCGACTTGGTCAGTGTGTTGTACTGATAAAAGACTCTGGTAAACTCGGTTATCACCAACATCATTACCAGCATCACCGGGATGGCGATCGCCATCTCAATGGTTGCCAGCCCGGTCTGACGACTCACACTTTTTTCGATTTTCATTGTCATCATCAGGAGGCCAGATTATCTGGATCGTTGTATAAAATGATCTTGTAGGTGGAATATCCGCCGCCAGCCTTTTCAGGAAACTCTCCAGGGCTACCCCCCACTTCACAACCCTCGATCAAATGACCAATAATCCAATTGTTCTGACCTGACCCCTGAGTGGGCTGGGTTAAAAAGTAACATCCAAAACCCAGTATCGGGATCTCTGTACGACCGCTGCCGGCAACACTGCAATTGCCGATCGGGACTGCCAGAACCCTTCGTTCGGGGATACCGTCAGGTTGATCGAATTGCTGATTAAAATAGGCAGATTGATATTGCCCATAGCTGATGGGATGTGCAGTCACCAAATCGGGGGGATACTCGTCGGGCCCAAGAGGGCTTGAATACAGTCCGAACCGGACGTTCAGTCCTGCCGCGGTCGGCCCAACCGTGTTACCTGGTTTGGTAGTGATAGATCCGTCAGTGAACAGGCACGATTCCGATTCACCCGCCAGACTCTCCCTCACACAGTTAGC
Organism: uncultured Granulosicoccaceae bacterium; assembly: GCA_937951215.1. Taxonomy (GTDB): domain Bacteria; phylum Pseudomonadota; class Gammaproteobacteria; order Granulosicoccales; family Granulosicoccaceae; genus CALFCE01. Next base: position 27,696 of record CALFCE010000261.1, on the reverse strand, counting down.
ACCATTACCACAACCAAGTACAATCAATTGAAAGTTTCCTGGTCCAATGGCATCGGTTGGTGGCTCGCACTCAGGGGGAATGTCACTGTTTGAACCGCCACTGTTACCATTTCCATTACCATTGCCGCCGTTGCCGTTATTACCGTTTCCACTGGTATCTCCATCACCGGCACTGTTACCACCGCCGTTGCCGTTGTTGCCACCACCTTTGCCGTTGCCGTTATTGCGTGTACCCATACGACTACTGTCATCTGCACCAAAGTTATTTCGACTGGACTTCAGACATTGTACCGTCGCATCATTTCCGTAATTTAGTCCGAACAAGGTGCCATCACTGGAATCAGTATCAGCTGCATCTCCACAGACAATCATGGGTGCAACGTCACAAACCTTTCCACCACCCAATGGGATAGGTCCGGCGACTGCGGTTGCATCCAGCAACAGCTGGCGATCCACACCCGGCAATATTTGTGAGAACCACATTGTCTTTGGGTAGTCATCAACCGAGACGCGCACAAAGCGGGCGTCAACAGTCGAGGTTGTAAAAGGATTTAGTGAGCTGGCAAATTCAAACTGCGGTGTAATCGATTGAGCATCAATTTCACCCAGCAGGTGTCTGGCAAACGCTTCGGTCCCATGCGCCGATGCCAGTGTGGTATTGCCCGCAGAATTGTTGAGCGTTTTGGCGGCACTCAGCGCAGCCGCATCAAGTGCATTTTGCATACGCGACAAGGTCAGAAACGAATGACTACTGTCGATAGCCAAACCGGCAATGCCAATCATCACCACCATGGCAAGGCTCAACAAGGGGATGATTGCGCCGCGCTGTTTTTGCATTCTTGCAATGACACAGGGACATGATGTTCCCCTTGTAACTGCAATTACAGGTAAAACATCAGGCCCGGTTTGCTTTTTGAGGTTTCCAGTCATGTAACACAATCACGCCATATAGAGGCTAATTATCGAGCCGAATCAGACCAGGTGCAGAACGCTCAGGCGTATTTTTCTGTCGACCCCGGTAGGTTTCGAGACTGTTGGCAACCGACTCACCATCAATACCGCCGACATACTCGCCGGTTTCACTTGTCGATTCATGAACAGGACTCACGGGTTGAGCTTTTTGCAGCTCGACCATTTGTCGTACTGAATGTCCAAAATCACGTTCGACTCTAACAGGGTCGGACCAACCACAACTTTGCGACAAAACCATCAAGGACAATAATCCAGACCACATCGAAAAAGTATGCTTCATGCTTACCAACCTATAAATCATGGCCAAAAGAAACACCATCAACGCCTCCACCGATCGAGACATCCGGGCTATCACCAGCCGAGGCCAGCGGACCTTTACGCGATTCCATTCTGCCCAATAAATAAAATTCGAGATCACTTGGGGGTACAAAACTGTCCGTTGGCAAGCGTACCTTGTCGGCGACTATGGGTTTAGCCAGATGTGCAGTAACAAAGATGACTAATTCCGACTGGCCCGACACGAACTGCTGGCTACGAAACAATTGTCCGAGAACCGGCACATCTCCCAAACCCGGCAGCCGGTTGACAACCTCTCGAACATTGTCCTGAATCAATCCAGCGATACCAATGGTCTGCCCATTTGCCAATTCAACCGTATTGGACACACCACGCTTTGTCAGAGAAGGGATCAGGAACACACCACTGGTGCCAGCAGACGCGACATCCACTTGCCGTCCTTCAGACACTTCACTGACAACAATATCCAGATCGAGGCTGATACGACCAGCATCGAGAATGGTAGGAAGGAATTTCACCTTTACGCCATAGTCCTTGAACACAATACTGGTTCGACCGTTCTGCGGTACCGGCACAGGGAACTCCCCACCCGATAGAAACTCGGCCGCACGACCCGTGAGGGTTGTCAGATTGGGTTCAGCCAGAATCTTGGCCAGGCCCTTCGATCGGGACAGCTCCAGAGCTGCCTGAAAAAAGGTATCCCCGACCAAATCCTGAAAGAACAAGCCCTTGTCACTGATCGATGGAGTAGCAGGGTCAAATTTGTCGACAACCGGACCGATAATCGGTGTAGAACCATCTGGTATGCCTGCTGCGGCAAACGGTATTTCCTCATTTTCAACCAGCGCATTCGGCCACGACGCGCCTCCATTAATGGCACCAAAGCGACTATTGCCGCCAAAGTCCAGCACGTTCAGGTTGGTATCAAGTGAGCGTAAAAAAGTGCGCGACATTTCGGCCACCTTGACTTCCAGCATGATCTGTTGTGCTCCGGACACGCTGAGAAGATTAACGACTTCGGCTGAGCCACAACCTTTGTTATCCGCGCCGGCTGCTGAACTGTCTGTGGTGTTTGAGTTTTCTTCGTTACTCACGCCGGAGCCGCTTTCGCAGGAAGGCAGGTAACCTTCAGCGACTTTCAGTGCAGCACTGACGTTCGCAGCGGAGCTTAACTGCCCTTCCACTATCAGCTTCTCCTGCGCAGAGTAAACATTGATATTTTCAGATGGCATCATCAAGTGCAGTTTTTTCTTTAGCGTGGCCAGATCATGAGTGACCTCTACATTGACTGATTTGAATATCCGGTCTCTGCGATCCCAGAGAACCACGTTGGTTGAACCGAGTGTTTTGCCAACAATATGCACTTGCTCACCACGTAGCAGGACGATGTCTGCTATATCGGGGTTGCCGATTGACACGCGACTTGGTTCTTGTTCGAGTGACAAGATCTGGGATTTGTAAAGCGGAACGACCAGATCCACGCTGATCTGACTGGCTAACACCTGCGAACTGAACCAATGGCAAAAGAAGAGCACGCCAAGCAAGGGTAGCCATAAGGCCGCAACCCTTGAGCTCAGACCCATGTTTCCAGCATCCTGTTGTCTGATTTTTAACATCTTGAATCGTTTTGTTGATAGCAGACAGTCATTGCCTGATATGCGTGTTGGCGACGTTGGTGCCGCGGATAATCGTGACCGACTTTTTTCGTTTTACCTTGTTAGCGGGTTTTGCCGCGGCCATATCAGGGGCTGGTTCCGACGGCTCAACCTTGGCTCGGGGAACCTCGATCATTGAATGATCCTCCGGGTTCCGCAACACCAATTGAATTGTGCCCTCTTCAGTTGCACTGGCCAGTAATGACGCCTCAGCCAAATCAGCCTCCAGCGTGACTGCACGTACAACGATCGGATCATCCTTGGCCGCATTGGCTTTTTGATCAATCGCCAACACCCTGATGTTCTGCAGCAAAGTCCGGGTCTCGGCACGCCGGTTTTCCATTCGGGTGGCCAGTACATCGACCCGGTTACCCGGCAATAAGAACCCGGCGACCCCGGCAACATCGTTCACCCGTACGGTGATAGCACGCTTCTTCGGTGTCACAACCGAAGACAAGCGACTGCCAGGCAACTTGTCCGACAGTCTGGCACTCATCAACAGCTCACCGGGTAATATCGATTGATTGATCAATTTTCCCTCGATATCCTCAGAAGCAAGGATTGCGCCCTTGGGGAGCTGTTCGCGTGGCCAGCTGACAACTTTCAGGTGAGATTTGTCCAGACTCTGACCGTATGGGATCTCACGGGCAGCCACAAAAACGCTGGCAAAGTCGGGATCTATCTCTTCTCCAGTCGGAGCTTGATTCTCGATCCAGCCATAGGCCATGTAGGCGGCACTCGTGCCCAATACCAGCGCCATGATGAACATGACAATGGCTTTAAAATTAAACATGAAAAAACCCTCAACACGGATTGGAGGTAATCAAGTCCATGTGGCGGCCGCAAGACGTGAAATTTGAGGATCAGGCAGCAAAATGCATTATATAGCAGGCAACAATGGCTATCGTGCTTCAGCGGTGCATAGCCTGTGAACAGATCGTAGATTGCGCTATGAAGGGATGTACGCAATCACGTAACGGCCAGGCTGATACAAGTACCTACAGCGATCGCAGGCGCATAGGGGTATCGCTGATCCGCCAGAACCTTATGTTGCAAGCGGGCTAACCACCTTGATGGCAGAGCCGATCCTTTCGCAGGATTCGCTGCAGTAAACCTTCGTTGCATCCATTGCCACAGTACCGCCAGAAATCCACCGACCAACATAATGTACAGCGCCGCTTCAGGTACCGCACCGATGCCGATAAAACTACCGACCATTGCCAGCAATTTCACGTCCCCTGCTCCCATGTGACCCAACAGGTAAAAAGGCAGGAAAATAATCAATCCCGCAATCAATCCGGTCGTCGATTGCTGCCAGCCAACGAAACCGTTCAGAGTTGATAGCGATAGTAAGAAACCAAAGAGAGCTCCCGCTCCAACCAAGGTATTGGGAATTCGTCGTGAGTGGAGATCTGTCAATGCTGCAGTTAACAATAGAGTCAGCAACAATGCAGAGGAAATCATAAATCGACGCTGTAGATATGAGAATTAGTGAAAAAGATCTAATTTGATGATGATCCAGCTATGCGGACAAGAGGTTGGTTAAATCTCTACCTCTACAGGGTTTCAAGTGACAGGTATTCGAGCCAGTCTGGAGTTAGTTCGCGTTAACCGTGCCAGGAACTCAATGTACCTGACACGGTATTTTTCAAACAGCGAGATCTGGCGCTTGCCTAACCGGTGATGGAAGTTGTTATCGCACCAATTTTAGTCGCCACTGCCGCACCCAGTTCGGTGAATGCCAGCAACACGGCAGCAGCTACAACTGCACCGGCAACGGCATATTCCACAGTGGTCAATCCTTCTTCCTTAGTGATAAATTTTTGGACTTTTACTTTAAGATTTTTCATTGTCTTGCGACCCACCCTGTTATTGTTATTTTTAGGTTTACTTATTCGAATTTAACTACAGGCTTGAATTTAAATACAGGCTTGAAGTTAAACCTGATCTTGCCGTAATTGAGTTAGCGTCGGGGCTTACACCTGAATTCAGTCCCGATAGTAATTATTGGTCCTGGATTGCGATGGCTGCCGCATTTATCTTCTGTTTTCTTGCTAAAACCGTAAACAGACTCGCGCAATATCAATTAAACGTCGTCTGCCTCACGCTGAACTCACTGACCTATTTTGGTGAACCTGACATTCCAGTTGTAATCAACCATGTCTGGCGCTCTTTCGGGAGAATCCTGGCAATCATCCTCGCCACTGTTTCTAATCAGACAATAGCCCAGTATCAGCGTGTTATCCTGATCTACACTGACAGCGCGATATTCTGTTTTACCCTCTGGCACTTTGAAGTCAGGCTCGTCGAAGCCGGTGCTCGCATCAAACTTGATCAATTCATTGGTCACAGCTTCGATTTCGAACAACAGTAAGGTATCACCATGATTGCTGAGCGTTGTCTCTCCATAGATAATGTTAAAAGTAGAACGACGCACAGCATAGCTATCCCCTTCACATCCAACATCTGCCCAGTTCTCATCTGTAATCACCAAGGTACCCGCATCGAATTCATAGCTAGCCTGCAAGCGCCCCACACAGTCCGATACCCATGCTCCCCAGAGATCTTCAGCCTGCAAGTCGATTTTTCCTCTCGGCTGATGCCGGCTGAGCAATGTCGGAGCCAAAGAGTCAGGCCGGTTTATCGAGTAAGCTGCTGCAGAATTTCCGAATCGCATTTGGCCACCCGAAAACTGAACAATGTCGTAAAATCTGGTATTAATTGACGGACCAGGTTCGTTTCTGAACAAGCCTCTTTGAGTGACGACGTAGTCAAGCTCCCACGCATAGCTGCCATCGGATAACAGCCGATATCCACCAAGATTCCAGTCATGTATCTTTAACGGGTACCATTCCCCATAGGGTATGCCGGTACAATCGGCATTAACGTAACTGTACTGATTCACAATATAATCAGCACCAGCAAATACGTGAATAGCGCGCGTACTGGTATAGCCGTTGACCGGCGTCGACAACAACTTGCATTCTGCATCCATCCAGGCGCCTTGCATCGCCGCCACAAAGTGCGTTTTGTCACCGGCTACAAATCCAGCGTCCTCGGGGTCTGACACCACTGCTGCAACCTCAGATGCGCCTGACGTTGCGCTCTCTGCCAAGGGGTCAAAACTGCCGCCAGGCTCAACTTCGTTTGGACCATCGACCGTATTCTGACTGCCGGTCTCTACCTGATTTGTGTTTGAGGTCTGAGTTGTTGAATTATTACTCGCCGAATCCGATTCATTGGGGCTCTGTTCCTGCTGCGGTAGCGCACCTGCGAGGGTTGGTTCTCGACTGGAACCACTGGAACCACTGGAACCACCACACGCAGTCAGCATGACCACAATAACGGACAACACTACAATCTCGGAATGATTTACCCAACGCTGCATTTCTACTCCTGCTGACAAGGACCAATGCCCTGCATGCTGACTTGTTTTGCAGGCAAATCGACGAACGGGGAATGGCTTCTTGATCGACAATCCTGGGTTTGTTAGCGGCAGCACCAACGCGCAAAAACGAGAACTATCAACAATTGTCAGCCATCGGACTGCCCTCTGTGTTGTGTCCCAAAAACGAACTTTCCCAGCACACAGAGGTCAATCTGTTAAGCTTTTAAGGGAAGGATCAACAATGAAAAGACTGGCAATTCTTGCTTTCACCTGCGCGTTTATGGCTTTAAGCCCGGTTCTGCAGGCTGAGAAGGCCGTGTTGGCAGGAGGTTGCTTCTGGTGCATGGAGAAGGATTTTGAATCGCTCGAAGGAGTCAGCAGCGTTATTTCCGGATTCACCGGCGGCACAGCTGAGAACCCGACCTATAGCGGTGATCACACTGGTCACTACGAGGCGGTGGAAATTACCTACGATCCATCCGTTTTAACCTATGACGATATCCTCAAACATTTCTGGGTCAATATTGATCCTTTTGATGCCAAAGGACAGTTCTGCGACAAGGGCCCCAGCTATCTGAGTGCCATTTTTGTGGCGAATGAGGCCGAAAAAGCGGCAGCAGAACGATCCAGAGAAGTCGTGGTAAAACGCTTCCCGAACCAAACCGTGGTAACTCCGATCCTGCCGAGTGCCCGTTTTTACCCTATTGCCGGTGATGAAAGCTTCCACCAGGATTACTACAAAAACAATCCGGTGCGCTACAAGGCCTATCGATGGGGATGTGGTCGCGACAAAAGACTGAAGAGCATTTGGGGTGACGATGCCACAGTTTGAGGCTAATCTGTAGGTTGAGTGAAGCCAAGTTGGGGAACTCAGCTAGCTGTGGTATCCGGTTATTCATCCGTTGTTGTGACCGGATAGCGATTGCTGCCGAACTTATGCAAAACTCGTTGTCGAAGTGATGTGGGTGCAAAACCTGCATCCCATGCTCAATCAAGAGCTTAACAGAGGAGGACTTTTAATTATGAACAGAAGGCAAGTGCTCAAATACGCCGCCGGTTTGGCTGCCGTATCAGCACTGCAAAGCACTTCCGCTGCGGATGGATTTATTGAATTCACACCGGAAGTTTATGCACAGGCCCTGGAGAGCGGCGAACCATTTATGCTGGGTTTTCTCTCAGATTGGTGACCCACCTGTCGTAGCCAGGAACGTACCGTGAGTGCGTTAATCGACAGTAATCCAGAGTATGCAGCAGTGAAATTGATCCGGGCCGATTGGGATAAACACGGCAAATCGGGTCTGAGAAAAGAGTTGAAAATACCAAGGCGCTCCACCCTCTTGATGTTCAAGGGCGGCGAGGAAGTTGCACGAGTTGTCGCACAAACCGACAAACAGGTAATTGAAGACTTGTTCAAAAGCGTTATCTAGCAAAATCGAATTCCGGCGACAGGTGAAGAGTCTCTTCCCTGTCGCCGGTAGAAAGTTTTTCCAAACCTCGACACACACCAACTGACTTTACCGACAAATGACTTTTATCTGGGCCTATGTAGCTGGACTGCTAACACTGATCAATCCCTGTGTATTGCCGTTACTTCCCATCATCATTGCATCAGCGCTTCAGGCATCGCGCTTCGGGCCACTCGCTTTGGCTGCAGGTTTGGTGGTGTCGTTTACCATTTTCGGGCTGACGGTTACTGCCTTCGGCCATTTAATCGGGCTTGATGAGGATATGCTCAACCGCATCGCAGCCATTTTAATGATCGTGTTCGGGCTCATTTTGCTGATCCCTCGTGCCACCGAATGGATGTCATCAGTCGCATCACCTTTGGCCAGTAAAGCGGACAACCAAATCAGCCAGGTTCAGGGTGGTGGGGTTATGGGGCAGGCACTGGTGGGTATGTTGCTTGGCGCGGTCTGGTCACCCTGTATCGGGCCTACTCTGGGTGGTGCCATCGGCCTTGCCGCTACCGGGGAAAACCTGATGCAGGCAGCTTTGACCATGTTGGCGTTTGGATTTGGTGTTGCCACCATTCTGCTGGGACTGGCGTATGGATCAAGAGAAGTACTCTCCACGCGGCAGAACTCGCTTAAGCGACTAATGCCCTACGCGAAACCGATTATGGGAGTCGCGCTGCTGATAGTCGGGCTGGTACTGTTCTTTCACATTAACCGTGTTATTGAAGTCTGGATGCTGGATAACCTGCCGGCATGGCTGGTTGATTTTTCGGTCAAGTTTTGATCTTGAAGGCAAGTTGTTAAGCGAGTTGACAACACGCTCTATCGCTCAGGTGCATAGCTAGTTTTTCAGTTCCAACAACTCGCCGCTCTCAAACAACGTTGCCAGCGGACACTGAACAATTGACGGCGCATTCATGCCGATCAGCACGACCGATGACTGTGACGCCAACGTGTCAGTAACGCGGGTAAGGGTATTGCGCAAACCCACACGCTGCCAAAGATAAACTCCGCCGTCATCGCCTTTGACAAATCCCTTGCCCCTGATCACGCTGGCATCGAGCTGTTCCACCGCTCGCTCGAAAGCACCAGGCTCAACGGCTTGCTGGCAGGTAAAACTCATCGTGAAAAACGATCCGGGCGAGATTTGCATTCCGGGTTGCAAGCGCTCAAACGCTTTGTCAGCCACCGCTGACTGACGATTAAAGACATCGTCAGAACTCGTTACCGCTTGCCCGGTGATCAGCGAGAGTGGCACCTGACTGTGACTTGCAACAATAACCGTAGCGTCCGCATTTATCGATTGCAGCCTCGCTTTAACTGCACCGACTTCGGCTGCACCAACCAGATCCTGCTTGTTCAGCACGAGAAAATCAGCGTGCTGTACCTGTTCGATCAACATACTGCCAATGGCCGGGTCGTCTTGTTGATCGATAAAATTCTCGGCATCGACCAGCGTCACAATCGCGTCGGCAAACAAGGCCGGATCGAGACGGGCCATGTCCATAATGCGCTGCGGTTTCGAGACACCACTGGCTTCAATAATGATGTGATCAAAGGTATTGGTCTGGTTCATCAAGGTCAGCATCGTTGACATGAACCCATCCGCCAGAGAACAACAGATACAGCCATTGGACAAACTGAGTGTTTTACCGTCGTGTGCGGTTATCAGGGATTGATCAATATTGATGGAACCAAAATCATTGACCAGCACCGCAAAGCGGATACCATGATCCTGCGCCAGGATGCGATTCAGTAAAGTCGTTTTGCCAGCACCCAGAAAACCCGCAATTACCGTGAACGGCTTTGGGTCGTTCGGTTTTAACCGGTTCAGCTTGTTTTGAATCAAGACGATGCCGCTGAGCGATAGGCTTTGCCCGACACGACTGTACCCCAGACACCGACATCTTTCAGCTTCACCGGGTCAACAGCTTCCGGATCGTCTTCGAGTACTGCAAAATCTGCCCATTTACCGGGTTCGATACTGCCAATCAGGTGGTCCATTTTCAAGGTATAAGCAGCACCGAGCGTAATGGCTCTCAAGGCTGATTGCACTGAGATTTTTTCGGCAGTGCCCAACACCTGACCACTTTCAGTCAGCCGATTGACTGCACACCATGCCGTAAACAAGGGTCCTAACGGAGTCACCGGGGCATCTGAATGAATGGCAAACGGCACACCGGTTTTCTCCGCTGTTGCACAACCATCCATACGTTCGGCACGATCCGGCCCCATCGTGATGTCGCGATGCTGATCGCCCCAGAAGTAAATATGATTGGCAAACAGGTTGACACACAGTCCGAGTTTGGCCATACGCCTGAAATCTGCAGCGCTGGCCATCTGGCAATGTTGCAGTGTGTGCCGGTGATCGGTTCTTGGCATTTCGTCCAGCGCGCGCTCCAATCCATCGAGCATCAACTCTATAGCCTCATCACCATTGGTATGGATGTGCAATTGCAATCCGGCTTTGTGATACTCGGCAGCGAGTTGCTGCAGCTGCTCAGGTGGCATATTCCACAAGCCGTTAGCATGACCATTAAAATATCCGGGCCAGCGCATTCTGGCGGTGAACCCTTGTATGGAGCCATCGGTCATGACTTTACAGAGACCGAAAATAACCCTGTCAGTGCTGCTCTGCATCGCAGTTTTGACCCGTTCTATCCCTTCTTGCGCTGGTAGATCCAGCGTGTTCATCGCTGGCATAACACGCAGGGGAAATTCTTCGTCGTTTGCTACAGCCGCAAACGATTCAAGACTCTCTTCGTTGAAATTGGCAAATAGATCGGTGGCGGTGGTAACCCCCACGTTATTTGCCGACATCGCAAAACGTCTTAGCGATCGTTCACTGGTCGAACCCAGAAAGGGATTTCCGGCAACCCGGTAAGCCATGTACTTGGCCCCCATTTCCATCAACTCACCGGTGGGTTCACCAGCCTCATCTTTCATCACACCATGCACATCGGTACTACGATCAATACCGGCCAGTTTCAGAACGGCAGAATTGACATTAAGCAGATGGCCATTGGAATGCAGAACCAGAATTGGCCGGGTACTGGATACCTGATCGATGTGTTTTGTCGACATCCGTTCGCCATCAAAATAAATAGGGTCAAAGCCCCAGGCGAACAAAGTCTCATCCGGGTCTTGCAGCGTTGCTTCTACTTCCTTGAGCCTGTTAACCACAGCTTCAAGGCTGGCTGCACCACTCCATCGCTTGCCATCAGGATCAAGCCGATCCTGAAAGCCGACATAGGCATAGTCCCAGATACCCCCTTCCATGGCATGACTGTGTCCTTCTACAAACCCCGGCATCAAAACCTTGTCGGCAAAGCGCGTGTCCAGGTCGTAATCGCCCCACCCCTGCAACTGAGCCAATGAGCCAACCCCCAATACCCGTCCCTCACGAACGGCAACATGTGTTGCCGTCGGCAGGTAGGTGTTCATTGTCAGGATTTTGCGGGCCTCAAAGATGGTGATGCGCATTGATATAATCTCTATGATATCGGTAGCAAACGATTGCCATTATCATAGAGACCGACCGGTCACAGGTCACGCTAATTTCGGGGAAACCGTCTTCGGAAGAGTAACAAGAGCATCAAATACATCGGTGACAGGACACCCCCACCTGAACCACCCCCGACATCGCTGCCCGAGCTGTTACTACCGGTATCCGGGTCGGACGGCATCGGGTTGTTAACGGAGCCATCGATAAACGATAGCCCCCGGCTGTAGGCAAGGTCTGCGACCTGAATACCCAGACGTCGGCCCGGAATATCATCGACCGGCGGATGAATACCGCCCCAGATACGAGACAGGCTGGTTTGATCCGAGGCATCCCGATAGGTTGCCCACTGCAAGACAACCTCGGTACTCGGTCCCTGTTCAAACACCAGAAAGTCATTTGCGGGAGCGACGAACTCTGCCATGCCGCCCGGGAAGTAGGCATCTCCCGTCAAGCGGGTCAGCACTTCCGCCGCAGCTCGGGAAAAGGTCGAGTGACCTGAAACATACCCGGCAAAAGGCGGGGTAACAAATGTTGGTCTTTGATACGGCCACCAATTCTCCAGCAGTATCCAGCCAACACCGGCTATCGATGTGGTTGGGTTGGACACAAAGGATGGTCCTCGCCAGGCGCGCACTTTAATTTTGCCAATATTGACCCCACCATTACCAGCAAGGAAATCATCCGCGCTCACGCTCTCCAGAAATCCCGGCACCAGCGGTACACCCTGCGGGTCATAATTTGACGCCGCCGGATCTGTGCTCTGGCCACGATCTGCCATAGCACGCAAGGCAGACACCGGTCGAATATAGTCGTACCAGCCTTTGGCACTCCAGGCGACAATCGCCGCATCGTGCATGGCCCCACCCAGCAAAAAATAGGCGCGCACATCAAATTCGAGTGCATCAAGCTCATTACCAACACCTTCGAACCGCGGTTCAAAATCCGGATGATCAGCCACGGCCTCATTGTAGATGCTGAACCAATGGCCGGGAGGCGTTTCGCTGTCGGGACCGTCGGCCCAAAATTCGGCCAACACACGGGTGTAATCGCCACGTGCGACTATGTTTGGTTCGTAGGGTGCTCCTGTAACCGGATTCAGCGCGTGTCCTGATTCTGAAGCTCCTCCTTCCTGTGGCTGATAAAAATCCCGCAGACCGGCAATCGTGGTAGGCAGACTGGCGGTATTGCCAATGGTGGCTGGAGAAATATCCCACATGACGCCGTCTCCCGGATCAAGATGAGAAGACCACATCGCCACCATCGCATGGCCCCAGAGATAATCGAATTCGGTTGAAGCACCATCATTAAGAGAAGCCGGTGGTCCGGGGTCGAGATACACCCGAAATTGCAGCCCATCACGCTCGTATATATCGAGGTTGGCATCTGTCAGGGCAAAGGGCACCACCTCACCCCACTCGGCGCTGAGAAAGCCTGGGGTATCGGTTTGTATTCCGGACTGATCAATAAACGTATCGAGCACTAACGGTTGCCAGCGATCCGGATCAACCAAGCTTGTGTTACCGCTAAAAGTCGGGTTCAGCGGCGGGTTGATCGGCTCATAGACTCTGTTGATATACCCGTTGGCTTCGTTGGATCCATCTGCCAACCCGAAATCGATAATGCACTGCGCGAGATAGTTGCCAAGCGCTGCGGGCCTGACATTTTCGATATCGGTCGCAACATCATCCGCATCGAGCCCGGCTTCAGCCAGCAAATCTTCGAACTGCATTTGTGATTCCGCTTGACCCGGGGACTGTGCGAAACGGGCAGACAACAATCGATACATCGCCATGCTGATCGCGCGCTCGCGAGCGACCCCAACATCGTCAAGCGCTCGATACTGCTCTCGTAACGTTGCCGGAAACGGGCAATTGATGCCATTTATCTGGCTTTGCCCGAGGAAATAAGTGGCAGCCGTGTCGTCAAACACGGCCCAGGCATCAAACATGGCCGCAGAGGAATGGAACAGGTTGCGAGCATGCACAGTGGGGCGCGCAAAGTCCCGTCGGATAGCAAACAACAGAGCCTCATTCCATTCACGCGCAACAGAATGGTGATCATCTGCATGCAACACTTTTGGTGACAGACAGCAGACCAGCACCAACGGGAGCAGGCAACACCAAAAGCTGACAGTGAGTATTGGGCTACGGGTTTCGCAGCGCTCCATCGATGCACTCCGCATCATGTGTGACTTTTTCTTCCACGCTGGCTTTCGCCCCTGAGTTGCATGACCTCGGAGAAGGTTGAACAATGCCGGCTCGTTGCACATGATCTACATCTTCCAATCTAGCGGATGCGTGTGAATTGTAACTCTGTCACTATCTGCGGAGTATCACTTGGCAGGTAAACTCCGGTAGCAGCATCGTAGGCGACCAGACCAATCGGATCAGGCGGAATAATATCCGGGCCACCCATGATCGGGATGATATCTGACTTGCTGCCCCCATCGTACAGTGGAGAGCCTACTGTCAAAGTCGGAATCCACTCGGCGGGCGCTCCGCTCGAGTCGTCGCTGGCTCCCAACAGGGAGAGGCTATCAACTCCAACAAACCAATCAGGGCTGGGCCCCAGCATGGAGACCATCGACACCAACGGATGAGTGCGGGTAACTGTTACTTCAAATTCCAGCAGACCGGGCTCGCCATCAATCGCAGGCTCGGTAAATAGCCGGATCTCGATAAAGGAGCCAGCGCTGCCCTGTTCAATTGCGGGTGCAACTTCATCAAACAACAGGATGTCAATCAGGCCAGCCTCAGCCATATCTTCAATGCCACGACTGGGTGGTTCACCGACACTCCAGAAAGACACCGCTTCGTTGTGCGTTGCTCCACCCCACAGGGATAAATGTGCCTGATCAGGAAAATCTTGCGGGAAGTCTTCCACTCCCCAGAAATTTCTGACAGTCACCAGATACGTGGTTTGCTCGGCAACCGGGTCGAGAGCTGGCTCGTCGGACTCTGAATCCTGGGTGTCCTCGTTTACAGGCTCTGAATCCTGGGTGTCCTCGTTTGCAGGCTCTGAATCCTGGGTGTCCTCGTTTGCAGGTTCCGAATTCTGGGTGTCCTCGTTTGCAGGCTCTGAATTCTGGGTGTCCTCGTTTGCAGGCTCCGAATTCTGGGTGTCCTCAATTGGCTGGTCAGGGTTGGGGGTGGCTGGATCGGTTTGCGGTGTATTGACCGGGTTTGAAGGTTCAGGGCTATCGGGGGTATCAATAGTTTCCGACTCACCACTCGAAGGCTGCTGCCCGGGATCATTGGCAGGGGTCTGATTGATTGCCGTTGGCGGAGACTGATCCGTGGCAGTCACATCGCTGGAACCTCCTCCTGAACCACCGCCACAACCGGATATAACCATAGCCAGTGCAGCGATCAGCGCAGATGGGATATGCTTGTTCATATCGTCTCCTATTATTTGGGCTATATTTCCCAAATTATTATAAACTAAAACTACCCGAGACAAAACATTACGTATTGGCGAGACACTCTTGCGGTCTGTGCCTCGATAAGTTTATCGACAATAGCGATCTCATCCGCCAAAGAGACAGTTGTTATCATTTTTGCCGATTCTTTGACGCCTACCTGCAAATTAAGCCCTCTGCTCTGCCGCCAAGGACAGTTTCCATGCATAATCGGAAACATCAGACAGCCCTGACAATCCCCGACTGGCCAAGACACCCCTATGCACTTGATCGATAACCTGCAATACGCGAATTGGTCTGAAAAAATATTCCGCCAAATGCGTGAAGGTGGTGTCGACGCCGTACATGTGACCATTTGCTATCACGAGAATTTTCGCGAGACGGTCGCCAATTTCAGTCAGTGGAACCGGTGGTTCGAACAATACCCCAAACTCATTGTTCAAGGACGTAACGGAAACGATGTGCGTCTTGCAAAAGAGCAAAACCGCACTGCTATTTTCTTCGGCTTCCAGAATCCCTCACCGATTGAGGATGACATTTCGCTGGTTGAAATCTGCCATACGCTGGGCGCTCGATTTATGCAGCTCACCTACAACAACCAATCTTTGCTGGCAACCGGGTGCTATGAGACAAAAGATACCGGTATCACCAGGATGGGTCGCGAAGTCATTCGTGAAATGAATCGCGTTGGATTGGTCATTGATATGAGCCACTCAGCAGAATATTCAACCCTGCAGGCCATTGAGCTTTCAGAAAGGCCGATTGCAATCACTCATGCCAACCCTGCTTTCTGGCACCCGGCGTTACGCAACAAGTCAGACACGGTGCTCAAGGAGCTGGCGGCATCGGGGGGCATGTTGGGTTTCTCACTTTACCCGCACCACCTCAACAATAAATCCAACTGTACTTTGCAGGACTTTTGCGAAATGATTGCAAAGACTGCTGATTTAATGGGTGTTGAACACATCGGCATTGGCAGTGATCTGTGTCAGGATCAACCCGATAGCGTCGTGGAATGGATGCGCGTCGGACGCTGGACCAAGAACATTGACTATGGTGAGGGCTCGGCCAGTGACGCAGGATTTCCACCGATGCCGGAGTGGTTTGTCGACAACCGGCATTTCGGCAATATCGAAGCCGGATTAAAACAGACAGGTTTTTCTGATGAAGATTGCGCGGCCATTATGGGAGAGAACTGGCTGCGATTCTATGACGACAACTTTACACCTGGCAACGCTAGCCCTGATGCCTGAATACTCCCCCCCTTTCCCAATCTGAGCTTGAAAGAATGGCGGACACCGATACAGCAAACAATTCCATTGCAGACAGTAGTCGCAGTGCCAACGTAAAGACGCCTGAATTACACCTGCGCCCCTCCGACACGGTAATGCGCTTGTCTCGCATGGGTGCATTCCACCAATCCAGACTCAGTTTTATCAGGGTATTGCTGCGCAAGCTGAAACAGGAAAACTGGACCTTCGAGCGCAGTCGCTGGCAAATCACTGCTAACGGTACAGGTGTTGCCACCTACACCGCTCATGGCCCCGAGCGCAGTTACACCCTGATTGCCTTCGCTCACGATTTACCCGATGAAGCACGATCGGATAGAGTCATTGCCGAAGCATGGGATGCCACTTTTACCCTGTTCGATGGCCTGCCAACGGATGAGGACATAGAACGGTTGATGCAGCAGGTACCGTTGCAGGAAGCCGGTCGTCTGTCCGATTCGGAACTGGTGTTGTCGCGTGCCAATCGCTCGGTGCGGCTTTTCGAGTCAGTCTGCGATGCGCTCGCCAATGGCAGGCAGCCCGATATCGATGAAATAGAAGCAGTTGGCTACCTTATGCGCACAACTGCCGTCTATGGTTCCGGCAAATTTGGCGCCGCAGACCGTTCTCGCTGGGCTGAACGTCCGGAATTCAAAGGCTCCTTTCAACCAGAACTCCTGTCAGTGTGGTTGATCAGAACCTTCACCCTCGATCTCGTTGAGCATATGGCTCAGGCTCGTGCGCCAGAGTCTGCAACAAGGTTGGTACCGGAAATCAGGCGACGCTTCGGGGTCGGCAATTCCACCGGGCTTGGTATGGCACCCTTTCTCCTGAACCATCCGGTGCTGCTGAACAACTGGATCGAGGCACGTGAAACTGCGCTGGCCCGGGTGCGGGATGTCAACACCATCGGTCAGCGGGAAAAAGAGAAGTTTCTCGATCTGCTCAGCAGAGTGCAGATCAATGTCAGCCACTGGTCAGTTGATCATCAACAGCAGATGCAAAAAATCAACGACCTTGCAAAAGACCTTGATCGGATGCAACAGCAATTGAAGCAACACGGTTTTGCCGACGATAAACCATGGGATGATTTGTACCGCTGGGCAGAATCGATGCTATCACTCGAAGCTCAGGAGCAATTGGTGTCCTTGTTGATCGAACTCTATCCGCAAAAAGTCGATGAGCTTGCATCCGGTATGTGCTGCGACGAAAACACCATCAGCAAAATTGATGCGACTGGCACCGTTGCCGAGCTAAAAACGGCAATACGGCAACACTACTTATGGGCAATAGAAAACAATTTTGAACGCAAGGCATCGATCGCACGAGTTTGGTATGTGTCGGCTGAGAAGCTCGAGCCACGTCTCGGTGAACGCTTCGAGGAAGACATCGAGCCCTACGAACAGCCACTTTCTCCAGCCAGGGATATAGCCAGGTTGTATGACGACCTCGGCAAAGCTGCAGACGATTCCTCGCTGGCTGCGTTTTTGATGCAGCACCCCGAGCACCGGCACAGTGTGCGACGCTTGCAAACAGTTCAGTATCTGCCTTATGCAGAAATTCGTGACAACACCATTGCAGCCGAGATGCTGCCCATCGATATGTTGCGTTGCAAGCTATCGTTCTTTGGCGCGACACGTTTTGATCCAAGGTCAGATCGCTGGGTACGAATTACCTTGTTCAAGGACGCACCTTTCCCGGATGAATTGGCCTTGCTGGACCCCGACGAGTTGGCATACCCGCCCGCAAATTCAGCGCAGACAGTGTCCCGGCACTGACATTCACATGCTGCGCTGCCATCAACCTATCCGGCAACTCATCGGACCAGCGCAAAATGACATGGCTGGGCCTGTCAGCAAACGCACCCATCAACAGGAGATGGTGTGAGCTGGTCACTGGGTGAAATTCAAGCGCTGGCTGTCAAGGCTGCCAGAGGCGCTGGCCTATCCTGGGGTGTTGCTGAAGAAGCAGGCTATGCAGTACGTTGGCTGCAAGCCAACGGGGCACCCGGAGTCACCGCGCTGGCAAATCTGTTGCAGGACTTTGGCAGCGCAGAATACGCTAACATTGGACAGCGCGCTTTCGACTCATGCACCAGCTATGCTGGCTCTGAAGCTGACAGTGCAACTGAAACAGAAAAGGTCCAGGCAAACACAAGGCTGTCATCCTGCCCCGCACCGACGACCACGTCATTGCCCCCCATGTGCCCCGTTCACACTGGACTCGTGCTTTCAGATTACGAGTCGCTGCAACCAAGATCATCAGTCCTGTTAAGACAGCCGCTTTTATTGCTACCGTTTGTCTCGCAACTGACAAGACTCGAACGCGGCAGTCAGTTTCTGGTCACCCTCAGCACGTCTTCGTCCCACGCTCCAGCCAGTGTTGTCGTGGGTAACGAGAGTATGACTCTACTCGATGACAGTAGTAAAACATGCTGGTACCAGAGCGAACAGGGTAGCTGCCTGTATCAACCCACCACGCAAACGCAGCCAATCCAAAAGCCAGCCTCTCGCGTACCCAATAAAGAACAAGCATCAATTACCAAACTGGAATGGTTTGCTCACAAAACCTATGCACCTGCAACGGAAGAGTCGAGACGCAAGGGCGCGGGTTCAGAGCTGACTGACAATGACTAACCGACTATACGAAAGGATGGTTGTTGCCAGCTCTGCTATCTGACAGACTTCATGCCAGTTAGACTTTCGACGTATGCACATTAACAATACAGGGAAGACTTGTCCTCATGCACACGAAAACACTGGTTCAACCGCTGCAAACTTCAGTCAGCCGTAAATTCCGGCTTCGACACCTTTCACTGATTCTGTTGGCTGCTGTTTTCGCTATTTGCGCAAGCTGTGGCAGTCCGCCAAAGCGTCCCGCCTATACTGGTGGTGATAACGTAGGTGCTGTTGATGCATCCATTTTACCAGGCAGCTGGCGCCAGACAGTCGTTAATCCGGTTGAGGGTGAACCGAGCGCCAACGTAGTCATCTCGTTTAGTGCCGACGGGCAGGCCAAAGTCGTCTCCAAGGGACAAGCGCAGGATGGCTATCAGGTCGGTACTTTCGAAGGAACTGGCACATGGAAAGTTGAGGGCGACAGGGTTATTCTGGATATGCAAGACATGAAGGAAACGTCGGGCAATCAGATAGCGGGCCTGGCCCTGATTCTGGTGAAGGGCATGATGAAAAAGAGCAGCGGTACTGCTAACCCGTTGGAAATGAGCCCCAATATGATGATCTGGGCCTACGAAGGTGAAGACGGGGTTGTCAGGTTCGACAGAATCAACTGAGCACACTTACTGACTGCTGTTTTAAGGCTTTAACATGTCGGTGGTTAGTTGTCCGACAAGGTTAGTTGCGGATGTTTTGTTGGCTCATGATCAATGGCCTGCTGCGCAGCTCGCCTTGCCAGACAGGCTGCGATGAATCCCGTATTTTGCCATTCGAATTTGTGCCATTAGAAATTTTGTCATTCGAAGGAGCTTGATAGACCACGCTGAACGCCTGCCCCGGAGGTAATGTACGTTCTACCGGATCGTCGCCAACGCGAACGTGCCAGCGGGGATCTGCCAGGTTAAGGTCCAATTGCATTTCCTGTTGTGGCGCTACAACTACAACACCATTCGGGTTAACCTCAGGGCAATCAGATGCCATTTCAAATTCAGCCGTGGCGGGAGCAACAGCTGTAGACACGAGACGCAAGCCACAGTTGTTCCCGGGGTTGTAGAGCGCTGCCTGCTTATCGGAAGTATTTTTGATCGTTACTCTAAGCACCGTCGGCGGGATTTCGTCATCGCCAACTCCCGCATTATCGCTGCCCGATGAAAGGTTGTCTGAGTCAGCAGCAGCATCCCTTTTCAGTATTTCAGCCTGAATCGCAAACGGTTCCCAGCGTATCCCGGTGATCACGGCACTGCCGTTGTCAGCCACCGATAGTTGTGCCAGCAGCGGTGTGCTGAAACCACCCCTGAGACCTTGTTTAGTTTCGATCTCGATACCCTGCCCCTGCTCGACAAAGTATTGCTCTATGCCAAATTTTGCGATACCTCTAAAGCCGAATTGGTGACCGGTTGAGCGCCCCCTGAGAAACACACCTTGTCGTGGTCGTTCGCTGGTCAATTTTTCGGGTGCCCAGACATTGCCATACAAATTTTGCAGCGTGACATAAACACGCTCTCCTTTCTTCGGCCTTTGCTCCCAATCCATCTCAACACCGTCGGGTTGATTCATCGCGTAACGCAGGCGCACAAACTCTCCTCGAAAAGGATCATTGGGATCCAGTGGTACGGTCGTTAAAAAGATCTCTTGTCCCCGATGGATAATGGATTCGCGATCAAAAACCATCGCAGCCAATACAATGAATTGAACGGCGATACAACCCAATACAGCCAGTTTTCGTATTGCCATCTTAGTCATTGTCTGCCCCCGGCCTTCGACTCGCTATCAGTTGATGGAATAGAATGGGTGGTGGCAGATTTTTTACTCGAGTACCGATGGCCGATCAAGAACAGCAACAATCCGGTTACCACGAAGGCCAGTGATCGCGCCATCAAACTATCGAATAAGTCATGAAAGCGCGCAAACACAACAATTGCGAAGCTGAAACACCCCAAACTAACCAGTCGGCCTTGTAAATTCTCGGTGCCGTGGATAATGATCACAATGCTATGTGCCAGCAGGATTCCACTATAGACAAGTCCCAGATTGATATTGCCGCCGGAAAAACCCACAAAGTGATCGGCCAACGCAAGCACAACCGACATCAATATCAAAATCAGTTGGACAAGTGTTGTTTTTGCGGGAGTCTTATCTCCCGGTGATCGGGTTGCGGCCCGGATTGCGGCCCAGATTGCAGCCAGAGTCGCCACAGTCGCCAACAGCAGCAAACAGGCCAGCAGCCAGCGGATCGGGTCTGTTGCAGCGCTGCTGCCCGGCCAGTCAATTTGATCTGTGGAAGATAAAAAGAAAAGAATCGGGCCATAAAGCAATACACCGGTGCTGAAAAAAACCGATCCACTTTCAGGGAACGAGGTACGTTCGAGTACCTCACCCGCCAGCATCACCAGCACCGACAGACCCAGTAAAAGATACACGATTGCAGAATTATCCAACAGTCTGGCTAGCTGAGCCAAATTCGCAATCAACAAAACCAGAGACGCCAGCAGCACCAGTCGCAGCAGGGTTCGTGAGCGATGAACCCAGGCCAGCACACCGCAAGCCAAAGAGACCAAAATCAGACTGATCGGGTGGGCACCGCCAAAACCCAGCATCTCTCCGAGACCCCAGGCTGTCAGTAAGAGTGTCGCTATGCCTGCCTGATAGACAGACGGAAGAGCCCATGCCAGTAGCAACGCTCCTGCTCCCCACAACATAAACGCGGTGGGGAAATGCTCGTCCATATGATAGATCTGCGCGATCAGCCAAATGCCTGCGCCAAACATCATCGTGCCAACAATGTGCAGACTCTCTATCAAGGTGCCGTTGCCAGCACGTTCAATCGTGCCTGCGGCCTGCCCCTGTTTAAAGAGAGATTTGCCGGCTGCCGGCTGCTGCCGTGACATCAACCACCAACCCCCGAGATGAAAACCGAGTAATGCTGTGCCCACCAGGCCGAGCTTGACTGCTTTTGGCAGTGCAGCCCAGTTATAAGCGAAAAAGAGGATCACACCGAGCCCGAACACGATACCACCCAGCACAGATATCAGTGATACTCTGCGTCCGGTTTTTACGTGTTTGGAGGAGTGGGTAAATATGTCAACAGCTTGCTGATCACTAATCAAACCGTGCCGTGACCACTCCTTCAGATCCTGCTCCAGCGAATCCAGTTTTTCTTGCTGAGTACGGAACCCCAAAAAGCTCATAGGTGTCGGCTCATGCGTGTTGGCTCATGGGTGTTGGCTCTTCGATACAGGCATAAAAAGCTCGGCTCTGAAACAGACGTATACACGGAGGTAGCCAAAAGTATAGTCAACCACCCTCGGTAAACAGTCCGTCTGCAATCATCCTGCCAATGGCAAAAGCCGCTCTGCAATGACCGATAGTGCCCTTGTCTGTGCCATGACAGACTCGACAAAAGAAAACAGCGGGTTTAATGTGTCAGCTGGGTTTGCAGGCCAAATACCGTTGCCGAAGCTACCGGCTTCCCTTTTGTAGAGATAATGGTAAACCAAAAATAAATGACGAATAAAAACACAAGCGACAGCAATTTTGACTATATCGTGGTTGGAGCAGGTTCAGCTGGCGCAGTGCTGGCGAACAGGTTGTCAACCCAATCAGATTGCAGAGTGCTGTTACTCGAAGCGGGCCCTCGCGACTCGAACCCATGGATTCATATCCCGATTGGCTATTACCGAAACATCATGCACCCCGTGTTGAGCTGGAACTACCAAACCGAGCCGGAGCCTGCGACCGGCAACCGACGTATTCTATGGCCCCGGGGCAGAACGCTAGGGGGCACCAGTTCTATAAACGGGCTTGTTTATATACGAGGTCAAAAAGAGGATTTTAATTTGTGGCACCAGCTGGGTAATGAGGGCTGGGACTGGGATAACGTACTACCTCATTTTAAAGCTTGTGAAAATCAGCAGCACGGCGCCAGTGAGTACCACGGGGCCGATGGGATGCTGCAGGTGTCAGATGCCGCACGCAGTGAGCTGGCAGATGCTTATATCGATGCCTGCGAACAGGCTCAAATCCGGCGTAACGAAGATTTCAATGGTGCCGAACAGGAAGGTGCGGGTTATTTCCAACTGACCGTAACCCGCAACGGCCGTCGTTCCAGCAGCGCTGCCGGCTGGTTGAAACCTGCGCGAAATCGTAAAAATCTGGTGATCGAAACCGAGGCGCTTGCTCAGAAGATCCTGTTTGACGGCAAGCGTGCCTGTGGAGTGCGGTATCAACAAAACGGAAAAGTAATCGAGGCCCGAGCAGGTCGTGAAGTCATAGTCTGTGGTGGTGCCATCAACTCACCACAATTACTGCAACTCTCAGGGGTCGGTCCTGCTGATCTGCTTGAGCAACACGGGATAGAACCCGTGCATGAGCTTGCCGGTGTAGGTGAAAACCTGCAGGATCATTTTCAAATACGAATTGTGTATGAATGCAGCAAGCCCATTACCATCAATGATGTCTCCAACAGTTTGCTGCAACGAGCCAAGGCAGGTATCCAGTATGCTCTGACACGCAAGGGCCCGTTGACCCTCGGCGCAGGTCAGGTCGGGGTATTCGCAAAAACCCGACCCGAGCTCGAGTCACCCGATGTCCAGTTTCACTTTATTCCTTTCAGTGCAGGAAAGCCCGGAGAGGGGCTGCACAAATTCTCGGGGTTTACGGTCTCTGTATGTCAACTGCGTCCCGAGAGTCGTGGCACGGTCAGGATCCAATCATCCAATCCCTCCGATCATCCGGCAATCAAGCCCAACTATCTGGCCACGGAAGGTGATCTCGCAACGATGCTGGACGGTATCCAGCTGATCAGAAGAGTGGCCGAAGCACCGGCAATGCAACCCTATATCCAGCGTGAAGCGATACCCGGTGCGGAAACCGAAACAGATGAGCAGTTGCATGACTACATCAGAAATTTCGGCAACACCATCTTCCATCCAAGCGGCACCTGTAAAATGGGGAACGATTCGATGGCGGTTGTCGACTCACAGTTGCGTGTACACGGTGTGCAAGGTTTACGCGTGGCCGATGCTTCCATCATGCCAACGGTCGTGTCGGGCAATACCAATGCCGGTTGTATCATGATTGGAGAAAAACTGGCCAGCATGATGTTAGGTGAATCCTGAACATCGGCCAGGCTTCCCGACCCAAGGCCGTTTCGGCTGCTAGTTGATAATGCCTCCATCGACATTGATCGTTTGCCCGGTGATATAGGATGCACCGTCACCCATCAAAAAGGCGATCACGCTGGCTATCTCCGATGCCCTCCCCATGCGTTGCAGGCAAACACCATCAAGCAGCCGCTCACCTCGTTGCTTGACAATTTGCGCGGGCATTGGCGTATCGATCAAGCCAGGGGCGAGAGCATTTACCCTGATGCCTGGCGCGAGCTTGCGAGACAATGCCCGGGTCATCCCAACCAGCCCGCCTTTTGCCGCTGAGTAGGCAACGTAGTCAGCTGTGCCGCGGCGGAACGCAAGGGAGGATGTAAACACCATCGCTGCGATCGACTTAGTACACGTATCGGAGAAATCTTGTTGCATTCGTTCAGCGGCCACATAGGCAAGCGCATAACCATTAGTGAGGTTCGCATCCATTGTGTGATGATAGGTAGCCAAGTCATCTTCAATATCGACATCTGGCACGAAAACACCGGCAAGATGCACCATTCCGGTTAACACACCGGGGCATTGTGTGACTGCTTTTTTACAAGCTTCGACCGTAGCAAGTGAGTTTTGAATCAGTACACTTTCTCCCGGCAATCCATCAAGCTCCTTCTGCAACCGGGCCAGCGCATCATCGTCGATATCAACACAAACCAGCGTTGTGTTTTCGGCCGCAAGCACACGTGCCGTTTCCATACCGATACCACCGGCGGCACCGGTAATTAACACAGATTTCATTGACTGACTCACATCTTTGTCCTTTCAATTTATTCCGATGCGCAGGACTCGAAGCGCTTTAATTCGGCCAGTTTTTTGGAACCCCATTTATTCGGGTTTTTTATCTGGTTTGGCAGGAGCTACATAGGGAAGCCTGGCGCGCGCTTTGGTGTCGGCTGCACCTGCATTTCGTATATAACGCTGATCATCATCAGGACGGATCTTGTATACGTAGGTGGGATCCCCTCCAGTGACAGAGTGAATTTTGAGTCGACGGAGCTGGTTTTGCCGAATCTTGTCATACCAGAGCTGCGGATCCCAACCGTCAAACAGCACGGCCTCCAGATCCTGCACGATCGCCGAACACTGAGGATCGTCGTAACGGTTGTCAAGCTCCAGCGGGTCGTCTTCAAGATTATAAAGCAAGGAATCAACGCCCTCCAGATACATCAACTTCCAGGCACCTTGCCGCACCATGCGACTCGGACCTGTGGAGCCGTCAGCTGCGAATTCTGAAATTGCCAGATCCCTGAGCCCTGCGGGTTTACCAGCGAGAGCCGGCACCAGAGACTGACCATCGAGCGGATCAACCAGATCGTCAAAAGGACGTTCGGCAGCCGCCTCAAGCAGGGTTGGCATTAAATCAAGCAGTGAGGTCGTAGCACTGATTCGACGTCCACCCTGCCATTGCCCGGGCCACGAGACGATAAACGGTACTCGCGCAGCCCAGTCAAAAAAATGCTGCTTGAACCACATGCCGCGCTCACCCATCATTTCACCATGGTCGGACGTAAACACGACGATGGTGTTATCAGCCAGTCCGGTTTGTTTCAAGGTCTCCAGCAATGCACCCACCTTGCGATCAATATAAGAGATCATGCCGTAGTAAGCATGACGGGCATTGCGGCGGTGCTCGTCCGTCACGGTAAATAAATGTCTTGCCTGACAGTAGTGCAGGTTACGACTTAGATGATCCTTCTCGTCCAGCGGAATTTCAGGCACAGCAGGCAGCTCGATATCATCATGATGATATAAATCCCAATATTCCTGACCGATCACAAAAGGTGAGTGTGGGCTGGTGAAAGAGACAGTCAACATAAACGGATCATTGCCAGGTTTTCTCGCAAGATCGTACAAGGCCTGCTTGCCGTAGTACTCCACCTCATCATCGTAATCCATCTGTAAAGAGCGAATGCATGACCCTGATTCAATGATCGGTGCCATCGTCAAATTAGTGGGTCGAAATTCCCTACCCTGCCCCCAATCTACCGTCCATGCAAAATTTGCAGGATAAATTTCAGTGGTGTGCCGGATATCATAACCATGTAATTGATCGGGGCCGACAAAATGCATCTTGCCCGACATTTCCATGCGATACCCCATACCACGCAGATAGTGAGCAAGGGTCGGAACGTCAGCGTGAAATTCACTGGCGTTATCATACATACCCAATGAAAACGGTAATCTTCCGGTATGCAGTGACGCTCTGGACGGGCCACACATGGGTAGGTTGCAGTAACAGTGCTCAAACACAACACCATCATTTGCCAGTGATTGCAAATGTGGCGCAATGACTTTTTGATTGCCATAGAGCGGTAGAGCGTTGGCTGTCATTTGATCAGCCATGATAAACAATATATTGGGTTTGGAAGAGCGCACTTTTGATACTCAAGCCGTGTCTGAAGGCAGAGGGATGACGTTATAAACTACCTGCTACCAGATCGGGGGGACCTGTTGATGAGATAGTGGTCGCTGACACGACCACTGTCTACAAGCAGTAAAGGCAGGCTGACTATTTGATAGTCATACCCAGCTTCTCAAGCGCGGAATCAAACACCTGATATTGTTCCTCGACAAATGCACGCGTTTCATCCGGGCCCAGCACATTAACAATGTTCCCGAGGCCTTTGGTCAAACGCAGCCACCCCGCACTCTCTTTGAGTTGCTGCAGGGTATCCACCCATTTGGCCACAACGTCATCAGGTAAATCGGGAGGTCCATAGATCGCACTCCAGCCGATGATTTTTTCAAGCGAGTCGTAACCTACTTCCGAGGCTGTCGGCACATCCGGTATGGCTGCAAAACGTTCCTTGGTGGTAACCGCCAATGCGCGAAGCTGTCCAGCTTCAAGCGCACCCATTGATGCCGAGAGATTGCCCCAGGAGAAATCAACCTGACCGGCTACAACAGCAGTTCTCGCCTTGCCGCCCCCCTTAAAAGGAATGTGAGTGAAATTGTCTGCGTCAGCCTGCATGGAATCCACCATCACTGCAGTGGCGATGTGCAGCAGCGTGCCGACACCAGCAGACGAGTAAGACAATTCAACCCCGTCCTTGACGGCTTTCTCCAGATCCGCAAACGTTTTATAGGGTGAATCAGCCGCAACAATAAGAACAAACGGGTTGAGTTCGGTCATGCCGACAATGGTGAAATCATCCCAACCGTAGGGGATGGTTTTATTCATCGCCGGGACTCCCATTTGCGAGCCAACACGCGCAGACAGCATCGTGTAACCATCCGGTTTGGAATTCAGTACGAACGTGGAGCCGGTAACACCAGCCGCACCTGTTTTGTTCACAGGCAGGATGGGCTGGCCGAGAAACCCTGGCGCGTTTCCTGCCACTAATCGCGCCGATAAGTCAGCCGCTCCACCCGGCCCATAAGGAATCACAATGGTCACCGGTCGCGTTGGATAGTCGGCGGCGGCTGCCAACGATGGTATAACCAGCACAACCGCACTGACAGTCAAGGCGATCAATCCGGTTCGCAAAGAACCGGTGATTGATGCCAGGTTCGTTCTAAATCTCATATCGTATTTCCCTCCAGAAGTAGAATAGTCGCGGAATCCTGCAAGAATCCGCAGCAAGCTTCACAGTGAACATCCAACGGAAAATCCGGTGCCTATATTTCACAACACCCGGTTTTATCACGGCCAATTTTATCGGGGCCCAATTTTATCAAGACCCTGTTTTGTCACGTCCATGTTTTGCCAGCGCTTGGGTTAACCAGGGCCCGGGTTATTAAGGTTCCAGTTTAATCAGGATCCGCTTTAGTTTTCTCGACACCCGGTACGATCCAATAAACACCCTAAGCCAACACTCTGGGCCAGCACCCCGGACAAGTAACCCCGGCCAGCAACCAAGGCCAGCAACCTGAGCGATGCTTTTTAGCAGCCCGGGTACGGAACCTCC
>CALFCE010000260.1 GCA_937951215.1 uncultured Granulosicoccaceae bacterium | reverse complement strand
TTTCACCGTTTGTGAAGGTGGCATGGGTTGCGATGTAAGCGCCGGCGTCTACGTTGTCATCAATCACACAACAGGTGAACGGCTTGACAACGTGGTGGTCGGCGATGCTCCATCCGATAGTACCGAGTTTGCACAGGTGAGCGTTGTCGGGCAAGTGATATCGTGGCCTGCCGATGGTTGGTATCAGGTTCAGAATGCAAGTACCTACGCTACGGTTTGCGAAGGTGGCAGCAGCTGCTCGGTCGAGCCCGGAACCTATGTTGTTATCAATCACTCCACTGGACAGCGGTTTACCGATACCGCTGTTACCGGTATTCCTGCTGACGGCGGCGATCAAGTCTCCGGTGAAACTACACCCGCTTTTCCATCAGAGGTTATGGTTGACGTCGATACTATTCGATGGCCAGACAATGGCTGGTATCAAGTACAAAACGCCGAAACGCTCCAGTCGGTCTGCGAAGGTGGTCAGCAATGTTTAGTGTCACCCGGTAACTATATTGTGATCAATCACAGCAATGGCGAGCGTCAGGCAGTGACGGTCTCCAGCTCTGCCGACACGGGTACCGCCACTACCTCTAATCCTTCAACACAGGAAACTGCACCAGTTATATTCGATATTACGGTGCCAGCCTATATGTCCGACGAACTCAAAGTTACGCTGACCTGGGGTGATCAGGAGCTTGATGCCGTCTGGTTATTTGATGAAACCTGGACTCTGTCAGCGGGCTTGCCGGTGAATGGTATAACCGAACTACGATTCGACTTTTATGATCGTAACGGTGTTCTGATCTTGGGCAGCTTTGAAAGCGAATATAACCCGGAGCAGGATCAATCAGAGTCCTTTTCGATTTCAGCCGTTCAGTTTGACACCAATCGTTGGGATACTGACGGTGATGGAGCCAGTAATCTCGATGAAGTGATTGCAGGCACTGACCCACTGGAGATTGAGTCCAACAACGGAGAACCGTCACAATCGGTGCCACAGGCAAGTTTGACTTTGGTTGCCGATAAGACCTTTCGTATCAGTTGGCTGGCAAGCATTGATGCAGAAAGTTACCGCGTGTTGGAAAATCCGGACGGGGTGTCAGGGTTTTCGCCAATCAGCACAGATCTTGATAGCTCGACACGGGTTTTTGATCATCGGGTTGCGCTCTATATGCGCGTGAATGCCAGTTACATCGTGCAAGCTTGTAATGACCTTGGGTGTGTGGATTCTGAAGAACTCAGAGCGGAAGATACACTGGCAAACGCCATCGGTTATTTTAAATCCAGCAACAATGAAGCCGGGGACCGGTTTGGATCAGCCGTCAGTCTGAGTGCCGATGGTTCCACGCTGGCTATTGGTGCAGTGGGTGAAAGTAGCTCAGCCACAGGGGTGAATGGCACACAGGACGATAACACTGAATCAGAATCGGGTGCGGTCTATGTCTATGAACGTGTCAATGGCAGCTGGCAGCAACAAGCCTATCTCAAAGCTGCTGGTATCGATGGCGAGAAGCACTTCGGGGCAAGCGTGAGCCTCAGCAGTGATGGTAATACATTGGCAGTGGGTGCGAATTCAGCCAGGTTCTTCAACACGTTTCTGGGGGGAGGTGGTGCCGTTGGCGCTTTTGTCTTTACCCGATCCAACGGAGCATGGCAACAACAGGCAATCTTTCCACATATCTTTGCCTGGTCGGTCGCGCTGAGTGCCGATGGCGATACACTGGCCGTTGGTTCACCGACCGGATCCGGCCTGGTGGTAATCTACCAGCGTAACAACGGCGAGTGGCAACGGTATGCAACACTCAACCCGAGTCGTCTCAATAACTCAGAGCAGGGTGTCAGGTTTGGTTCGGCGGTTGCCTTAAGTTCAGACGGGGCGACAATTGCCGTTGGTGCGCTAACCGATGCCGGCCTGGGTAGTGCATCCGGTTCGGTTTATATCTTCACGCGTGCCAACGACGAATGGATAGAACAAGCCTATCTTACTGCCAGCAGTGAGCCCAATCGAGGTACACCAGCGGCACTATTTGGCTACGCTGTCAGCCTCAGTGCTGATGGCCATACGCTGGCCGTGGGTGCCAGTCGGGAGCGTAGTTCGAGTATAGGTATTAACGGTATTGAAGATGACGGTTCTGCATCTAACTCCGGGGCGGTGTTTCTGTTCGTTCGAAATAATGGCGACTGGCAAAAACAGGCCTACATAAAAGCCAGTAACACCGGCAGCTTCGATTTGTTTGGTAACTCAGTCAGTTTGAGTGCTGACGGCACCACGCTGGCAGTGGGAGCGCCGGACGAAGAAAGTGCGGCTATCGGGATTAACGGAAATCAGGATAATTTTGGTGTTAAAGCAGGGGCCGCTTATCTATTTGTATTTGAGGCTGGTAACTGGCAACAGCAAGCCTACATCAAGGCATCCAATACAGATAGCGCTGATAGGGTATTCAATGACCAGGGTGACCAGATTGGTCGATATGAGGATTTCGGTGAATCTGTCAGTCTGAGTGCTGATGGTAATACGCTGGCTGTTGGTGCTGCGGGTGAAGATAGCGCAGCAACTGGCCTGAATGGCGACCAAAGTGATAACTCGGCTGTCCGCGCAGGTGCTGTTTATCTCTATTAAAAAACCGGGTGTTTTACGCCGGAAGTTCACTGGTTCTCGGGATCAACATTTTATTCAAAGCTTGTCTGGTGTTGATGTCTTCACCTACGTATTGTTTTAATGTTCACTTGTGTCGGTGGTTTCTTTACGCCACCATTGATTCCCAGTTTGCGCTTCGTTCGCCCCTTTTTGCCATTGGCGTTGTATTTTCGGCCAGGTACTTCTGAGGTAGAGCAGGATTGAAAGAATCTCATCGTCTGCCAACAAGGATTCGAATGCGGGCATGCGGGAACGGTAGTCGGGGTCCCGCATCGCGACAGCTGGGCCGTATTTAACGATCTCAAACAACTGGTCATCAGCATGATGCCAGGTGTGGCCTGTCGCATCATGTGGTGGAGCGGGGAGCAGGCCAAATTCATCAGCGATCTGCCAGTTTGTCTGTCCTTGCAAATTGCTGCCGTGGCAGACCGAACAGTATTTGCCGTAAAGGGCAACACCTGTAGAGATTAGCTCTGGAGTGTCTTCGGGCAACTGTACCAGCAGACCATCGCTACCGACATTTACCACCGGCTCACCCGCCAGCTTTTCCATCAGTTCCGGGTTCATTAAAGGTTCCTTTGCTGCGATCCACGTTGAAAACGACAACAACAAACCGAAGGCCACGATAACGATTGCAGATGTAACGATCTTGGTTGTGGCAAGTGAAAAACTTCCGGCTAATCTCATGGCAGTCCCTCAAGACCCTTTCGTCGCAGTATGGGTCGTGTTGTTGTCCAGTGGAAAATAGCCGGGCAATTTTGATGTTCCCTTTTTAGGTTGTTAAGAGCAATTGCTGTTGGCTTCCTCCCTGCGCAGGCCGTCGGTAAGTTGAGTAAGGCCGATGCAGGAGTGAATTAGACGCAGGTTTCCGATTATAGTTTCTTATTTATCAATAAGTTGTGATGTAATATGGTGATTTTATAATTAATTGGGAAATAATTCCCAAATATGATCAAAATCAGGTATGATGTTGTCTCATTATCCCGAACCACAGTCATGACAATGTATATCTATCGTAAATTCAGCCCGATCATCTGCCTTCGAAATCGTTTGCTGTCCGTATCCATGCTTTTCCTGGCGAGCTGTTTTTTGATGTCTTGTGGCGGTGGTGGGTCGGGGTCGGGTTCAGGTTCATCCGATGTCCTTCCCTCAGGTGTCACAACGCCACCTTTGTCTGATAGCCCGCTACCAATAACAGATAACGAACTTACGGCTGAAACACCTGATATTGATGAAGCAGATCCGTTATTGATCAATCCGGCTGCGGGTGAGTCTGCCAACGATGGTTCAGGTATTACCATCCCGTCGGCACAAGCTCCAATCGTGGACGAGGGCTCGCAGGTCACCTGGCCGTTTGCTCCGATTCCATCTGATCTGGAACTCGAACTGATCTCCTTTGTGGAGATGCCGTTGGCATCCAGTGGCCGACCGGCGCGTTGGAATGATATGGAATTCACCGGTCGTCGACTGTTTGTCTCGAATGAGCATGATGGCAGAATTTACGAGATTACCGATCGTCAGGTCCGCTTCTGGTTCGATGTGTCAGCAGCGGTTCAAAGTGCAACCGGTCGTCGAGTGAATATAGACAATCCGTGGCATGGTGGTGTCAGGGGCTTTGCCTTTCACCCCGACTTCAGCGTCAACGGTAAATTGTTCGTGTCGATGATGCAGGACAAGCCGGCCGACACATCAAATTTCTCTTACCTGTCAGGCCAATTCGGTATTGGTGCTGACAGTCTTCTCATCGAATGGACGGTTGATCCCCAAACGTTTGAAGTTGACATGAATAGTTATCGTGAGGTGTTTCGAATCGGGATCCCTGAGTACGACCATCCAATCAAGCAAATAGCGTTCAATCCCCACGCACAACCCGGTGAGGAAGATTATGGTCTTCTCTATGTCGCACACGGCGACGGAACTGCTGAGGGTTCGGGTGGTTCAACCGGGCAAGCCGGCGATGCACTGGGAAAGATTCTACGTATCAATCCCCTGCAAACCAGTACCGGGAGTTACAGTATTCCATCCACTAACCCGTTTGTTGATAATCCGTCGATGGCAGATGAACTTTATTCCACGGGTCACCGCAACCCTCATCATTTGGCGTTTCTGCCTGATGGTAGATTGATCGCAACGGAAGCCGGACACGATAATATCGAAGAGATTAACCTGATAGAGAGTGGTGCCAACTATGGTTGGTCGCAACGTGAAGGTGCGTATGTGCACAACTTGTCAGGAGGCCTGGCTAGCGGCATCTCTGCCTTGCCGGCCGATGACGCCGGGTCAGGCAATCCTTTCCCGGCGTCTGAATTCACCTATCCTGTGGTTCAGGTGGGCCACACAGGAGAGCTTGGTGCTACCTTTGTCGGGCAATCTCTTGGTGGCGGGTTTACATCCGACAACGGATCTGCGGTTGACGGTGAATTCTTTTACGTTGATTTTGTCAGATCGGGGCGCCTTTATCATTCTTCCATCGACAGCATATTAGCCAGCCGTACCACTGGTGACCCATCTGAATTGACCATGGCACAAACTTTCGAGGCAAGTGTGTTGTTCGATCATGACAACGATACCGGCACGGCAGCATTGCCAACCGGACTACCGGAATTGCTGCAATCAACGGGAAGTTATGATGGCAGTGGACGTGTTGATGTGCGCATTGGTCAGGGGCCTTTGGGTGAAATGTATCTGATGAACAAACGCAATAATGTTATTTATCTGGTGCGTAATTCCTATCCGCCAGGGCAGTCAATTCCAGATGTTCCCACCTCAACCGAACTGGTTGATGACGGGCCCACTACAACGCTTGTCAATTTCGATATTACGGTGCCTGCCTACGTTTCAAACAGTCTGCAGATCCGGCTTGTCTGGGGGGAACAGGATTTTACCGCCAGCTGGGTTGTCGATGAAACCTGGACCGCTTCTGCTGATCTTCCAACTGAAACTGAAAACAATCTGATCGTTACCTTCAATGATCAAAATGGTGCGCTTATCCTGGGGCGCTATGAGACTGTGTTCAGAACAGGTTCCAGCGCATCTGAATCCGTCCAAATCAGCGCAGCGCAGTTTAACGTCGATGATCAGGACGTTGATGGTGACGGTGTCAGTAATCTGCAAGAGTCCATCGACGGGACTAACCCGCTGGTGGCAGATACTTTTACTGCTCCTACCTATACCGAAATTCAGGAGATGGTGTTCAATCCGCGATGTGACGGTTGCCACGATGAATTCTATCCCAGCGGCAGTCTCGATCTGACAGCTGCCAATTCATATGATGAACTGCTCAATCAGCCGAGCAGTCGCAAGGAAGGCGCGATTCTGGTCATTCCCTATGATCCCGATAATAGCTATCTTTTGCAGAAGATGGAGGGTGCACCGGGGATACGCGGTGGCAATATGTCAGCTGGTCCGACGCTGAACCAAATGGTCCGGGACTGGATAGCCGCCGGTGCCTTGAATAACTGAATCCGTATTTTGTAACAACCAATGAAACCTGACAAGTCATCGGGGATTTCCCTGATCTGAAAACGGTAAAGCAAATGAGG
>CALFCE010000259.1 GCA_937951215.1 uncultured Granulosicoccaceae bacterium | reverse complement strand
GTTGTACTCGCCGCTGGTATCCGTTTTGGTGAGATGACGACCGGTGCCTACACTCTGTTTGACGTGCCGATCACCACGCAGAAAATAATCCATGTACACCCCTCTGATCGCGAGCTGGGCAAGATTTATCAACCGACGCTTGCAGTGCAGGCATCAGCCGGGGAGTTGTTTGTATCCCTTAATGAACGTCAGCAGCAAGGTACGGGGCTGGAAGCAGGTGCTTGGCAGCAGCGAACCGTCGAGCTCCGCAAACAATTTCTGGCCAGACTGAGTTGTCCTGTTCAGCCCGGCCCGGTCGATATGGCCGCGGTCACCGCTCACTTGCGCGAAGTACTGCCAGCGGACGTGATTGTGACTAATGGTGCTGGCAACTTTACAGCGTGGCCGAACCGCTATTTATTGTACGGCAAGCAGGCGAATATGCTTGCTCCCCAAAGTGGGGCAATGGGCTTTGGCTTGCCGGCGGCCATAGCAGCTAAAAAGGTTTACCCGGAGCGTGTGGTTGTTTGCTTTGCCGGTGATGGTGATTTCCAGATGAACTGCCAGGAATTAGGCGCTGCGCTGCAAAGCAATGCCATGCCCATTGTTTTACTGATCAACAATTCAAGCTACGGCACCATTCGCATGCACCAGGAAAAATTCTATCCGGACCGATTGTCAGGTACTGAAATCGTCAACCCCGACTTTGTGCGTCTGGGTGAATCCTACGGGATGCACAGCGAGCGGGTGGAATCGACAGCAGATTTTGCGGATGCCATGCAACGCGCCATGGCCAGTAACAAGGGAGCCTTGCTGGAGTTGGTGGTCAGCATTGAAGCGCTGACACCGTCAAGTACACTCAGTCAAATACGGGACGCGGCCGTTGCGCAGAAAAATGCTTAAAACGGCGACTATCTGTCAACACACTCTTCAGTTAAAACTGAATCGGGATTAGCCACAGTGACAATACCTCGCCGATCAATGCTGTTTATGCCTGCTACCAACCAGCGAGCTGTCAACAAGGCGCAATCGCTGACTGTCGATACCGTTATTCTCGACATGGAAGATTCGGTTCACCAGGATCGTAAAGAGGAAGTACGCGAGGCTGTGGTATCGAACCTGCAAAACCTGGATTTCGGCTATCGTGAAGTACTGGTTCGTATCAATGCGACTGATACCGACTATTGGCGGGAGGATATCAAGGCGCTGCAATCTGTATCAAAGCTCTCACGCTGTGACGGTATCGTAGTGCCCAAGGTTGAAACGGTTGAACAAATTCAATTACTGGCAGATGCGCTAGCCGATCAAGAGACAACTGCATCAGCAGAGTCACAGCTACCGCTCTGGATAATGATTGAATCGCCGTTGGCGGTGATTAATGCGGTGCAGCTCTGTGGTTTTGGCGACCCGGTGGCGGGCATGATTATCGGCACGGCTGACTTGTCCAAAGATCTAAAAATGCCTCACACTGCCAGCCGGTTTGCATTAATGCACGCCTTGTCCACTTGCATGCTGGCGGCGCGCGCTGCCGGTATTGTTGCCATTGATGGCGTGTTTATGGATATCAAGGATCAGTCGGGTTTTGAAGCAGAAGCCCTGCAGGGGGTACAGCTGGGGTTTGATGGCAAGACCTTGATTCACCCCGCTCAGCTGGAACCTTGCAACCGATTGTTTGCGCCTTCAACGGATGAGATCGATGATGCCACCGCATTGATTGATGCATGGGAGCAGGCGCGGGATCAGGGTGCGGGTGTCTGTACCTATAAAGGCAAGCTGGTTGAAAATTTACATGTCGCACAGGCACGGGAGAGGCTGCAATTTCATCAGCTGGTGTTGGATAGACAACAGGCAGGCCAGGTATCACCTGCCGCTACGTAACAGAATCGCACTCCCTTTGGACTGCACCTGCCGTTCCCGGTACCACACATAAAATCCGCTGCTGATAATGACAAACGTGCCGCAAATGGTGTTCAAGTCCGGTGGTGAATTAAAAATAACCCAGCTGAAGAAAGTCACGTAAAGCATCTGCGAGTAGACCGTTGGTGCCAGTACAGATGCTTCCGCATGCAGATGTGCTCGTGTCAGTAGAGTGTGCCCCAACATTCCCAAGCTGCCGATCAATAGCAGTAAGCCCCAATTCAATGTTGATTGCGGCCACTCCCATAGGTTGAGCACAACCGGCAACAGAACCAGCGTGGCAAGACCAGCGCAGTAGATTTGCGACACTGAATTATTGTCGACACCAGCCATTTTGCGGGTCATCACGAAGTAGCACGATGCGCACAGCATCGAACCAATAGCGATAAACATATGCGGATCAAACCCGGTACCCCAGGGTTGCACAATGATCAGCACGCCGATAAAACCCATTAAAACGGCTGCGAGTCGTTTGAGCCCGACCTTTTCGCCGAGTACTGGTATGCTCAGTAAACAGACAACCAATGGCGTGGCGAAGAAGATAGCAATGGTCACCGTGAGCGGTAGGTATTTGAGCGCGGTAAAGTTGAGCGCAGTGCCACCGAACAAAAAAGTGGCTCGCAGCAATTGCAATCCCGGGCGGCGCGATTTCATTATTTGCAATCCTTCGCGCGGAAAATAGATAACGACAGCCCAGATAAAATGCACCAGATAGCGCACAAAGGCGACCTGCAAAGTCGGTAAGGCTGCCGTCACCAGCCATTTGGCAGAAGCGTCCATTGCCGCAAAACAGAAAAAAGCGCCGAACATCAACGCAAAGCCGAGTGAAAGATTCGGGCTTTGTGGAGGCGTCTGATCGATCGGTGCACCCGGTTGCGGACCTCTGTTAAAAAATTTCATTGCGTGATTTATCTGGTTGGCTTACAGAGTCTGCGGCTTCCCTGTCGAGAGTTACCTGAGGGGGCTGTCCTGAGTTGAATACCGCCGGGTATTACAAGAGAATAGCTGGATTATGAAGTGAAGTGCTTGCCAAAGCTATTATAATGGCTGTGTTCGGTGCTAATGTCTGAGGTTGAATTTAAGTGGGGATCAGATGACTGACGTTATTATTAATGACATCACTGCACGGACGGTGTTGGCACCCTTTAACATCGCACCAGCGTCTGCCAGTGGTTCGCTTAGCCATGCGGCTCTGGTGTTGATTGATGTAGACACCTCAGCTGGAGTTACCGGGCGAACCTATATCTTCGCCTATGGCACGGCGATGTTGAAACCGCTCCAGGCAACCGTGCATTGCATGGCAGAAATGGTCAAGGGACGCGGTCTTTCACCCCTGTCTTTGGAGGCTCATCTACGTGCGTCGTTAAAATTGGTGGATACACCGGGACTGGTTGGTCTGGCGCTATCCGGGCTGGATATGGCGTTCTGGGATGCACATTGCAAGGTGTTGCAGCAGCCACTCGCCAGAGTACTGGGCTCTGATGTGCAATCTATCCAGGCCTATAACAGCTGCGGTCTGTGGATACAGGATGTTGATGCCTTGGCAGACGAAGCAGAACAGCTGTTGGCCATGCATGATTTTAATGCGGTCAAGTTACGGTTGGGGCGACCGGATGCCGGGCTGGATCTACAGGCGGTTGAGAAGGTCAAATCGAGGCTTGGAGACACCGTTGATTTGATGGTGGATTTCAATCAGAGCCAGAGTGTTAATTCTGCTATCAAGCGCTCGCGTATGATCGATGATGCCGGGCTTTACTGGATAGAAGAGCCGGTTAGACACGGGGATTACGCCGGCACTGCTGCGGTCAGGAATGCCATTAAAACACCAGTTCAGACCGGTGAGAATCTGGACAGTAACTTTGCATTGAAAATGGCACTGGATGCGGCCGCGGCAGATTACTATATGCCCGATGTACAACGCATTGGAGGGGTATCCGGCTGGTTGCGCGCCGCAGCTCAATGCCACGCAGCAGAAGTTGAAATGTCCAGCCATCTTTTCCCTGAAATATCAGCGCACCTGCTGGCGGTAACGCCTACCTGCCACTGGCTGGAATACGTGGATTGGGCTAACCCGATTCTGCAGCACCCACTGCAAATCAAGAACGGTAGAGCGATGATATCGGAGCAACCCGGCATTGGAATTGAGTGGGATGAAAGTGCGGTATCCCGGTATCTGGTCTGAATGACTGCAGTTTGCCTGCATACAGCTTCAGGCGAAACCGCTGTTCAATGGGATAAAAAGTTCAACGGAATAAAAAATTCAACGGGATAAAAAAGAGTGTGGGCATGTCCAAGCCAGCATTTGGCTTGGTTTCACCTCTCCGGACAGCATTAGCGTACTTCACCCAGACCGCTCTCAACAGTGAACTGGACATTTTCGCAAAGACACTTTCCTGTATTTACTCTCAAGGACATTTCGGGTTAGCTCGGAGCTCACAGAGGATGAGCATAGTCAGGCCCATTAGCAGAGTACCAATACCTATATAGGTAGCGATTGCCGGGCGCTCTCCAACGATAGTGATGGCAAGCAATAGTGCCGCTACTGGTTCAGCCAAAGCCAAGGCAATCCCGGTTCGGCTATTCAAATAACGCAGACCGCAACTGAATAACAGGTATGCAATGCCTGTTGCGAAAACACCGAGCCAGAGTAGCACAATCAATTCCTCAGCCCTGACTTCAGGTACTTCAGTAAAGATTCCAGCAACAACAAACGCCATTAGAGCGGCAAGTGTAAAGACTGCAGTGACCGAAGCCAATGGCGTAGTGCTTGTCAAAATTCTTTTTGTGCACAATCCATACACTGCATAGGAGAGTCCACTCAACAGACAAAGTCCAATTCCGTGCAAAGGCCAGCCGTTCGAGTAAGCCGACTCTCCACCGACTAGATATAAACCGAAGATCGCGACGCCCACACCCAGCCACCAACTTTTTGGGGGCAATTGGCGAGTATATATTGATTCAATAAGGCCAGCCCAAACGGGTCCGCTACCCAATGCCAGGGCTGTTCCTCCTGCCACACTAGTCAGTCTGATGCCGGCAAAGAAGGCCAGGTTGTAAACTGCCATACCCATTGCGGCAACCAGAAGCAATGCAAAGGGTAGGGAGTTAAGTGATGCTGGCTTGAGATAGACAGGGTTAATGATTGCAAGGCAAAAATGAAAAAAAACGCTGGCTATCAGAAGCCGGGCAGTACCGACCCACAATGAAGAAAGCGACAAAGGCGTGAATGTTTGGGCTGTACCCGTTGTGCCCCATAAGGCGGCCGCACCCAGTATCAAGACAATACCCGCTGCTGATTTCCCGGTAGTCATGTTGTGAAGTATGACCGAACTCTGTCAAACCAAGTTTAGAGAATCGATCATTAAGAAATTGCTGCGTTACGTGTCCCGCGGGCACCGGCACCGAACTCCCTGTGCAATGCCACACAAAGTGAGCTGGCTGAGCCATAGCCAACTTTACTGGCGACCACTTCCAGACCAAGACCACGTTGCAGTAATGACTGGGCCCTATCAAGTCTTATCCTGTTCAGCCATCTCCGCGGACTTTCACCGGTGATTTCTTTCCACCGGCGTTGAAACTGAACTACGGACAGGCAGTAGAAACCTGCCATACGCTGAACTGTCCAGTCTTCTGCAATGGTTTGCAAAAAATACTCTTGCAACAGCTCCGGATTGATAGCCCGGCGCTGCGATACGCGCCCTGAAAGCCCGGAAACCATGTCCAGTAGAGCTACCGTATCATTCG
>CALFCE010000258.1 GCA_937951215.1 uncultured Granulosicoccaceae bacterium | reverse complement strand
GTTCCTCCACGAAGGTGAAAACGCATTATATCAGTATAAACCGCTCAACAGACGTTCGCACAACGCCACTTTTACAGCAGGTTTTACCTCTGATATAAGCTGCCTTTTTCTGTGACCGAGGCTACATGCCGTGGCAGGCGTTTTGGTGGTGAGGCTGATCAATCAATCACTTGCAACCTAAAGCCTGACCTCGACAACACCGTCACGAACCCGACACTCGTACATTTTCAAGGCCTGTGTCACCGGTGCTGCCCTGACCTCACCGGTTGTTGCATCAAACAAGCCCTGATGCAGCGGGCATTCAATGCAATCGCGATCAAAGTAACCATCGCCCAAATCGGCACCACCGTGTGTGCATCTGCGATCACTGGCAGTAAAACCGACTGTCGTGTCGTAAATGGCTATCGCCACGCCATTCACGGTAGCCGGCGTGACATCGTTGGCCTCGATATCCTGAACCGGTATTGCGGCAACCCAGACCATTGGCCTTATTGCTCGGCAGCTTGATCAGCTCTGGGTTTGCGCCCCAGTAGCTGACCAACAATATCTTTGTGGGCCCCGAGATAGCCTCCAGGTTCAATCACCACATAATCACCCAACGTGGAACGTAACCGAGGCAAGGCATGAAATGGCACTGACGGCACATAGTGATGTTCAGCATGGTAATTCATATTCCAGCATAAAAAACGCCACGGCAGGCTGACATCGTTACTGCGGGTGTTGGTTTTCATTTGCTTGTTGACCGGCCTGCCGACATGTTCTGTCATTCTAATGGCACGCATCACCGGTTCACCCAAAACGACCGGAACAAACCAGAACCAAAGTGGTGCACTCCAGCCAAACAGGATCATCACTGCGAACACCCCCAGATAAAAAACAACCATCAAGCGTGCTTCCAAAATGATCGTTTGATATTCCTCCCTGGGAATAAAGCGTTTCTCGTAACGGCTGATGCGACCGCAGGCGTGACTGAACAGTTCAATGACCTTGGCCTTCCAGTAAGGCCAGGAAGATAGATAAAGGAAATAACCGGAAAGCGTCTGTGGCAATTCGATCATTTCA
Organism: uncultured Granulosicoccaceae bacterium; assembly: GCA_937951215.1. Lineage (GTDB taxonomy): Bacteria > Pseudomonadota > Gammaproteobacteria > Granulosicoccales > Granulosicoccaceae > CALFCE01. Next base: position 8,763 of record CALFCE010000258.1, on the reverse strand, counting down.
GGATCACGCCCACTAACCTGCGTATAGGTGTGGTGATCACAATGCTCATATCGAAAAAAACGATTCGGCAGCATGATCACAAGGCCACAGTAATAGCCCAACAACTCATTTAACCAGCGAGTACGAAAAGCCGTGTAGTGCACGCATTCGTGTTGCAGGGAAAAGTGGTGTACCAGCACAATGCCGTGTACGAACATCGCTGGCAACATCCACCAGCTGCCCAGACTAAACCACACCAGAGAACCAGTCATACCCATGACCGCAAACCATACCAGCAAGCGCAGCAATGCTGGTTGATCCGAACGCACCATCAGCGCCTTCATCTCGCGCCTGGAAAGCGCACCTTCGTTAAGCGCCTGTGTCAGCGGCGTCAGAACTGTTTTGGTCATGGTTCCATGATACCCAATTCCCTGTAACGGCACACTCAAATTGCAGACCCGGTACGCGATACCGGAACGGGCCCAATCGGGCTTGTTTGCAGATGCCCGATGCTGGTATCGACAATCCCGACATCACTTAAACGCGGGCCCGCGTTACAAACCAAAGATGCGCCGAAACAGGCTTTAAATACCAGAAAAGGTGGTTGCCAGTTCACAATGCTGTCCATGGCTTCTCTTATCTTTTTGAAATCGGATGCGACGGAGTCAATCGGCTGCAGGCTTACCAGTCCCGCCAAGGGCAAAGCCAGACTGGCCAACAGCTTGCCATCAACGACGACGGCCATACCCCCTCCCATCGAGCTGACCGCATTGGCGGCCACCGCCATATCTTCCTCATTACCTCCAAAAATCGTCAGATTGTGTGAATCATGAGACACCGTCGTTGCCAACGCTCCCTGCCACTGCCCCCAATCCCCCAGATAACCAATGCTGGGCACCGCGTGGCTATCGAAGCGGTTGATAATCGCCATGCGCGTCAGATCATCAGCACATTGCACATAACCATCTGTTACTGGAAGTGACCGACTCCCCCACTCGGTAAACCTCGGTTTTTCGATGACAACGACATCAACCGCGCTCCCCTCTGCGGGCACTTTGAAATCGTTTGCGCTGTACTCACAGGGGTTTATCGTCGTCAGCATAGCCGCGGGCGGATCAACCTCGGTTAACCCAATTTTCATTTGGCCTGACTCCGCGACGACGAGACCATTCACAATAGTGTGAGTCGCCGAAAACGTTTCAAGATCTTGCATTAGAACAATATCCGCACGTTTACCAGGTGCTATCAAACCCAGATCCGGTCGATGCACTCTGACCGCAGCGTTAACTGTCGCTGCCTGAAGTGCAGACAGAGGATCCATCCCGTAGCCCACCAATCGCCGCAGCACGTCGTCGAGCCCACCATTTTCTGCAAGATCATCAACAAAAACATCATCAGTGCAAAGCGTCAGGGACTGGGGCAGTGCACCCAGCTCATTAAGCTTCTGGACAAAACCCGGTAACAGGTGATCATGTGATCCGCGCATTTCTATCGTCAAGCCTGACTGTAGTTTTGATTCCAGATCTTCAGGTGACGTCAGTTCGTGATCGGTCTCGATCCCGGCTGCAACATAGGCGTTAAGTGATGCGCCCGAAAGGCCCCTCGCATGTCCGCACACACGCTTCGCCGACGCCAGCCCGACCTGCGCAATCCCGCTGAATCTGGAGTCGCCGTCAAGCACCGCCTGCATCGACATCATTTCTCCTACACCAGTAAACCGGGGGTTTTCCAGCAGTCGAGAAACAATCTCGGGGGTGAAATCAGCGCCCGTGCTTTCGTAACCGGGAGCAGACGGTACTGAAGATGGCGCTAGCAGCAAGAGTCGCAAGGGGGTTTGCGCGGCACAATCCAGCACGTAGTCCATGCCAGCCTCACCACAGGTGTTGCCAAACTCATGGGGATCCCAGACAACCGTCGTAACCCCTCTGGGCAATACCTCCCGACTGTAAGCGGCAGCGGTGATCATGGAACTTTCAATATGCAGGTGGGTATCGATCAACCCCGGTACAATAAACTGGCCTTTTGCGCTTATCGTGTTTGCAGCTTCGGATAATGATCCAGGCGCATGAACACTCGCAATCAATGACCCAACCACGCCAACATCGGCAGGTCGCAACTGACGCGTGATCATATCCACCACAATCCCGTCAACTATCAGTAAATCAAACGGCTCTCTGCCTTGAGCAGCACCAATTGCACGGGCACGCAATTTTTGATCATTAAGATCGTGAGGTTCTGATAAGGAATCGGATGAACGATTTCCATTCATGGTAGTCATCTCAAAAAAGGTGATTGCAGTGCCTGCAGACAAAGATCGCGCGCTTCGTCACCGTCAATTCTGTTGGCAAGCCGGACGGTTGATGATGGATCAGGTGTAAACACTGTGCGCCCGCGTTGCTGATCGCGGGATAACCTGACCGTCACATCCACGTTGCTGAACTGCACAGCAACCACTCCCGAAAAAACCAGAGCTGCGACCGGATCATAAATATTCATGACCAGTCGATCACGCTCCAGAGCGATATCGAGATATCCTGCCAGCAAATCATCGAGCAGAGACTGTTGGAGGCCAACCTCCCCGGACGGCTTTGACAGATGCTCTTCTCCAAAAGCCACTTGACGACAAAGCTCAAGATCGACAATATCCAGCGACACGCCAGACGAGAGCACGATATCGAGCGCTTCCGGGTCTGCATAAGCATTGAACTCTGCATGGGTCGTCTGATTTCCTCGTTTGCAACTTCCACCCATCCAGGTGATCTTGTCTATAGTGGAGAACGCTTCGGGGTCGTATTTAAAAAACCATGCAAGGTTAGTCAATGGCGCCAAAGCCAGTACCTCACGCCTGTCTTGTGCCGCGCCTTTCAGCCAGGCACAAAATGCCTCATCAGCAGTTGAAGCTTCGAGGCAGCCTCCGGTTTCGGGTAACGTCTTGCCACGGGAGCGCATACCGGTTGGACCAAGAACAGCCTCCGCGCTCTGCAATGGCACGGCCACAGGTTGGCTTGCACCAGCATACAGCGACAAATTCAGATCAAAAAACTGTTGTGCACTGCCAGCGTTTTTAAGAACCTGATCCAGTGACGTATTACCACACACTAGTGACACACCGGCTATATCGACACCGAGCTTACGTAACAGCAGCAATGCCCAAAGATCATCAAACCCGAAATCAGTATCCACCCACAACGAGGTTACTGACATCAGAGTTGCACCTTGTCTTTATCGCTTCCGCTGGCAACCATCATGCTGTTAATCTCTCAATGGCCGTGCTGTAGACAATGACAATTCAAAATCAACCACATCACCAACTGCGTGTACACGGTTGCCGACAGGTACCTGCGCTTTTACAAACCCAATGGTACATTCGATAACATATTCACGCGTTTCTCCTGCGAATGCGACACTGCGGACTTCTCCGCGATGCTGACCCTGCCCGACACTGACCGCAGCTGGACGCCAGGCCAAATAACCCGCCTCGCTGCTACCCGCTATTTCCAGTCGAGCAGACACATCTGAATCCCTGCCGGCGAGATAACAGAGACCGTCCCTTTCATCCGCCACTTTGAAAATATTTTCAAACCCCATAAAATCGGCAGCAAAAACCGTATCCGGTGCGTTGTACAATTCTTCCGCGGTCCCCAGCTGGGCAATGTGCCCGTCACTCATTAACACGATGCGATCTGCCAGTGCCAATGCCTCCGACTGATCATGGGTGACAAAAACCATGGTGATAGCGGTTTCGCGCTGCAGCCGTTGTAGCTCGCTACGCATTTCCAGTCGCAGCTTTGCATCCAGATTGGACAATGGTTCATCCAGCAACAAGACCTTGGGCTGCATCACCAGCGAACGCGCCAGTGCCAAACGCTGTTGTTGCCCACCCGATAATTCGGCAGGCTTACGAGTGGCCAGCTGCTGCAGGCCAACCCGTTCCAGTCCTTGATTGACCTGCTGTTGAATCTGATGTGAGGCAACTCGACGCAGCCTCAGGCCAAAAGCTACATTTTCATAGGCTGACAAATGAGGAAACAATGCATAAGACTGAAACACAAGTCCAATTTGCCGTTTGTTCGCTGACACTCGTGTTACATCAACGCCGTCAATAAAGATCCTGCCTGACTTTGGCTGCATTAACCCGGCTATAGCCCGCATGGTCGTGGTCTTTCCACAACCGGACGGACCCAGCAGGGTAATGAGCTCACCCTCGTTGATATCAAGATCCAGATCAGGAACAGCGATGCTGTCGCCATAAGCCAGCGTTAACTGCTGCAAGGATACATAAGCATCAGACATAGCGGGAAAACCCCAGGAATCGCTCCGCAACAAACACAATACCAATGGATAAAAACGCCAGCAAAGCAGAAAGAGCAGCCACAGAAGGATCGTAGGTAATCTCCATATAAGCAATCATATCGATGGGCAGCGTACGGACGCCAGGTCCGGAGAGAAACAGCGAGACCGGCACCTGGTTAAAGCTTGTGACAAAACCCAGGATAAATGCGGCGAGAATCCCCCCTTGTATATTGGGCAACACCACTCTGGAAAATGCCCCCAGGCGCGAGCAACCCAGCAACACGGCTGCTTCTTCCATATCAACACGCAAATTTTGCAAGCTCGCACTGACCACCCGTACAGCATAGGGCAATACCAGAGCTGTATGCGCCAGAAACAGGGCCATGGTGACGGTAAAGTCCAATGGAACGACAAGGTAGCGCAACAATGCCAGACCCACAATAATACCGGGTACGATGATGGGGGCTGCAACAATCAGTTTTATTGTTTCTCCAAATGGTAGTTTGTATCGACTCAAAGCGTATGCCGCAGGTACTCCCAGTACCAAAGCTGTCAGAGTGCCGCCGACGGCAAGAAACATTGACAAGATAAAACTCTTTCGAAAACTCTCGACTTCGAACACCGCCAGATACCATTTAAGCGACAACCCGTCTGGTGGGAAGGCCAACGATGAACCCGCTGACAAGCCGGCGAATATAATGATAAAAAACGGACCAATAAGAAAAGTCAGCGTTAAAAATATGACCAGCCTCGACAACCAGAGCTGCGTCATGACTGACTTCTGCCTTGAGCAACCCGCTTCAGCACCAGATTGGCCCCGAAACACATCACAATCAGTATGGTGGCAATAATGCCGGCCGAGACATAGTCGTTGGCGACATTAACTCTTTGGTACAACAGTGTCTCCAACATCAACACTTTGGAACCACCCAGAATTGCCGGAGTAATATAGGCGGTAAGCGAACCTGTAAAAACCAATGTCCCGCCCATCACCAGGCCTTCCTTGGTTAACGGAAGAATCACTCGGGTAAACACTTGAAACCAATTGGCACCCAGCACTCTTGCGGCGGCAATGGCATCTTTAGGTAAATTTTCCATTGAGCTGATTAATGAAATAATCATTAACGGCATAAACAACTGCAGCAGCCCCAGGAACACAGCGGTTTCGGTAAACAGAAATCGCACCGGCGTGTCGCTCAAGCCAGTGCCGGTTATAAATTGATTGACGATACCGGTCCTTCCCAGAATAACAATCCAGGCATAGGTCCGTGCAACGGGAGAAATCATCAATGGCAAGACTATCAGACCGAAAATACGGCCACGGTGACGAGGTTCGAGGTTAACAACACAATAAGCGGTAGCGTAACCTATGATGGCACTGGTGAGAGCAACCAGAAACCCGAGTTTGAGAGTGCGCAGAAAAACTTTTTGATTTAAGGGTTTGCTGGCAAAGTCCACATAACCGGCGAGAGACCACTCGCCTCCTACTTTGAAGCCTTCTGACAAAAGGATTACCACTGGCACCAGAAACAGTGCGGCGGTAAACACTGCTGCCGGTAAGGCGAGTGCCAGACCTTCATTTCTGTTCAGGAACAGGCTATTGACTCCTTACCGTTTCGTCGTTTGTTTTTTTGAAGACCGAGCCATAGAGCAAAATTCCCATACCACGTGATACAGCGAGTACCACGTGGCACAGGAAAATGCCGTATTACTGGATGACTTTTTCATTCCATTGTTCAATCCAGCTATCACGATTATCAATAATATCGGCCGGATTAATCATATTGAGGGAATTGATAAGATCAGCACCATAGGTCAAGTGGTCGGCGATGTCAGCAGACACTTCCACCTTGGTATTGGCGGGGCTGTCTATTTTTGCGTTGGCCACCCGAGTTTGCACTTCACTGGAAAGCCAGTAGTCCATAAATCGATAAGCCAGATCCTGATTTTTACTACCCTTGGTCATCAACATAACGTTCATGCCACCTGTTTGCCCTTCCACAGGCTCCGCCCATTTAAACGGTAAGTCACTGCCAGAGAAGCGGCTCCAGGCAAAGCGGCCGATAGGTGCTGCTATCACTTCTTCCTGTTGCATCAATTGCGCAAGCTGTGAAGAACGAACATAGAACGTCACGATATCATCCGACTTTTCCCCAATCGCTGCGATCGTCTCTTCAAAACCCACTCCTTCATGACCCAAAGCTTTACTCATCATATGCAAGGTCAGCGGCCCCTGCGTGCCGGTTATGTTGGGTAATGCCACCCGACCGGCAACCTCCGGCTTTAACAGATCCCCCCAACTTTTGATATCAACCAGATCTGAACGATAGACAATGGAACTGGCATAAAAGGTATATCCAACGGCCATATTGTCTCCGACCGGATCTTTGGCCGCTTCATACAGCTCATCAAAACTGGCCAGTTTGCTGACGTCAAGCTTTTCCAGCAGACCCTTGCGCGCCAGCGCCAGCGCGTCGTGCGACGACATCACTGCCATATCGATCACGGGATCCGCTGCATTCGCTTCAATTTTCGCCATGCGTTCGACGCTATTGCCGGTTTCAATCACCAGCTCACAATCGCAAATCGCTTCAAAAGGATCGTAAAGCGCTTCTTTGTAGGCATCCTGGGCGAATGAATACACAGAAATAGTTAGTTTATCTTTCGCTGCAGCGGGACTTGCGACCAGACTCGCTGTGAGAGCCGCCAGTACCGGCAATACTAATCGTTTCATCGTAATTTCCTTTTTGATTCCGTCGTCTGTAGCCACACTATAAACCAACAGCCAGACATTGCGAAATTGTGCAAAGCAGAAGAAATTTCTCCCCTACCCTCAACCCGGAGCTGGTAGGGATAAAGCGGCGAGCCTGATAGCTTCATCAGTCAGTTCCAGATCGACGTCGGTTAAGGCAATGCTGGGGTAGGTTTTACCGGCCGCTTTAAACACCCCGTTCTCACGCAGCACCTTGTTAAACTGAGCGTTAACCGATTGGTTAGCGGTAATACTACTGCGATAGTCCACTATCGGTGTTGAAGTAAAGAGTATATCGAACAGCGTGACATCGCCCGAAATTTGATAAGGCTGACCAGAGTTGTCGAGATGCTTTTTTACGGATGCCATCACCGCTGTGCCGTTGTCCATCAATTTTTGGTAGTTACCCTCGCGTCGCAGTATCTCCATGGTTTTGAGCCCAGCCACTGCAGCGACCGGGTTGCCGGACAAGGTACCCAGCTGCATCAAAAATCGATCCCCGGATAATGATTTATCGAAATGACTCATTATTTCATTACTGGCGGCCAGCGCTGCCAATGGAAATCCGCCACCGATAATCTTGCCCAGCGTGCAAATATCAGGCACGACGCCATAGCGCTCTTGCGCGCCTCCATAACTGAGCCTGAAGCCGGTGACGATCTCGTCAAAAATCAACAGAATGGAGCGCTTGGTACATTCATCCCGCAAAGCCTGCAGAAACCCGTCAGCAGGTGCTACCACACGCTGCAATGGCTCGACGATAACGGCTGCGACCTCGTTTTCATATTCATCCAGAATAGAACTAACAGATTCAATATCATTAAACGGTGCGATCAGCATCTCATCGCGCACACCCGAGGGGATGCCAGCACTGTCGGGTACGGCCTGAGGGAAATTGGCAAGCTCGGTCGGTGCGAGGCTCATCTGAGCTTCGGCTGACATACCGTGATAACCGCCTTCAAATTTCAGAATTTTGCTACGCCCGGTGTATGCGCGAGCCAGGCGCAGTGCGTACATATCCGCCTCGCCACCTGAAGTCACATAACGAACCTGCTCCGCACACGGTACCGCACGACAGATTTCCTCAGCCAGCTCAACGCTTGCAGAATTGTTGGCAAAGAAAGTCATCCCCTTGCCCAATTGACTGCTGACAGCATCCAGCACTTCCGGGTGACCGTGCCCAAGCAACATCGGGCCGGAACCGATCAGAAAGTCGACATATTCTTTGCCATCTTCATCCCAAACCCGGGAGCCCTTGCCTTCGCGGATAAAAATCTCAGGATCAAAATTGCCCAGTCCACCTGCTGGAAGAACCTGCTTTGCTCTTTGAATCCAATGGTCATTCATATGTCTTGTTACAGCAATCGATTAAGGAACTTTGTGGGTCATGGCTTCAACCAGGGAAAATTCAAGCGTTTCCAGCTTGGCAAGTCGAAGGTGCTGGCACATTTTACCCGCTTTTTCCAACGAAGCATGAGTTGCCTGCTCGGGTAGTGCGCCAGATGACCCGGAATTAAGTTTCAAACAGGATCTGATGATTTCTGGAAATTTGGCTGGGTGTGCCGTTGCCAGACAGACAACTGCTGCAGATTCAGAATACGTGTCTGTCAATGACTTGGCTGCAGATACTGCGACTGCTGAATGCGGATCTAGCAGATATCCATTATGAGTGTCATACGTATCTTTAATGATGCTACGTGTTTCATGATCCGACACTGAAAACGACGCAAATCCTCGTT
>CALFCE010000257.1 GCA_937951215.1 uncultured Granulosicoccaceae bacterium | reverse complement strand
AATGGCAAAGTTGCATGGCAGTCTGCCACCACGCCTGCAAAATCACTTGAAGCATGCGGTACTGCACGTAAAGCGATTCAGCACCCCAGCCAAATTATCAGTAGATCCAGCTGTCATTCGCAAGGCTGCCTGGCAAGAGCTGGCGCTGGACATAGATTATACGGATGTAAAAGACCGCCAATCTTCTCGTCGGGTTTATCCGCTGTCGATTGTGTACATGGACAATTCACTGATACTGATCAGTTACTGTTGCCTCAGGCAAGCCACCCGCGTGTTTCGACTGGATCGCATCGACAAACTCAAGGTCTCTGACGAGAGTTTTCAGCCAAAACGTGTACGGCTGCTGGCGCAAGCATTGAAAGATATTGTTCCGGCTACCGACTAAAACGCGCCTCAAAATCGCGATATACAAAACACCACGGCATGGGTGTTGCAGTTCCGATTGGTTGATCATATACCTCACCCTAGCCGGCTGATAAACTGCCAGAATGACAAGTACAGATTTAAACAAGTTGAGCGAAACACTCAGCGGCCAACGGGTTCTACTCGGCGTTAGTGGTGGCATCAGCTGCTATAAATCAGCCGATCTGACACGTCGTTTGATTGAGGCAGACTGCGAGGTCCGGGTCGTGATGACCGAGGGTGCTCAAGCATTTATCCAACCCATGACCTTTCAGGCATTGTCAGGGAACCCGGTACATACTCAACTGCTGGATCCGGCTGCGGAAGCTGCCATGGGGCACATCGAACTTGCCCGCTGGGCAGATATCATCCTGATTGCACCTGCCACCGCCAACTGTATGGCGCGTCTCGCGCATGGTATGGCCAATGACCTTCTGTCTACTCTGTGTCTTGCCACCGAAGCCCGGCTACTCATCGCTCCAGCAATGAATCGACTGATGTGGAGCAACGCCGCAACCCAGGCCAATCTGAACCTGCTCCAGCAGCGCGGGGTGAAAGTGCTGGGGCCGGGCAGCGGCAGTCAGGCCTGTGGTGAAACCGGTGACGGACGCATGTTGGAACCACTGGAAATCAGGCAGGCGCTGTTCGAATTGCTGGCAAGTAGCGATACATCGACAACCCATGATTCCAGCCATCACCAAAGCTCCGAACAGGCTTTGGCCGACCTTAACATACTTATTACTGCAGGCCCGACGCGCGAACAAATTGACCCGGTTCGATTTCTCAGTAACAACAGCTCCGGTAAAATGGGTTTTGCACTGGCAGCTGAAGCGCAGCGTCTGGGTGCCAAAGTGACTTTGGTCGCGGGCCCGGTGAGCCAAACAACACCTGAACGAGTGCACCGCATTGACGTCAAGTCAGCGGCCGATATGCATGCAGCGGTGATGAAAGAAACAGACACGACCGATATCTTTATAGCAGTCGCTGCTGTAGCGGACTATCGAGTGGCGGATATTGCCGAACAGAAAATCAAGAAAACCGATGTCGATTTGAACCTGCAACTGACGCGTAACAAGGACATTCTTGCCGATGTAGCGTCACTTGAAAATGCTCCGTTTTGTGTTGGCTTCGCGGCTGAAACACAAGATATCAAACGCTATGCAATGGATAAACTGGAGCGTAAAAACCTGCAGATGATTGCTGCCAACCCGGTTGTACAATCAGGCAAGGTGGTTTTTGGCAGCGATACCAACTCTCTTGAAGTTTTCTGGCCTGGCAACGGCCACCAACGCATCGAACCCGCCAGTAAAGTTATCGTTGCGCAACAATTGTTACAGCTTATCGCTGTACAATACCGGGATGCAGCCAACCACTAAGACAATTGAATACAAGGTACTGGATGCTCGTATCGGTAACGAGATCCCGCTTCCGGATTACGCAACTCCCGGCTCCGCAGGGCTGGACCTCAGAGCCTGCCTGCAACAGCCACTGACTCTTGAGCCTGGCCAGACAGAACTCATCCCGACCGGTCTGGCAATTCATATTGCCGACCCTTCATTGGCGGCAATCATCCTGCCGCGCTCCGGGCTTGGCCACAAACATGGCATTGTGCTGGGCAATCTGGTCGGCTTGATCGATTCAGACTATCAAGGCCAACTGTTCGTCTCCTGTTGGAATCGAGGTAATACAAGCTTCGAAGTCGCCGTTGGCGAGCGTATCGCACAGCTTGTTCTGGTACCGGTTGTACAGGCAAATTTCAAACAGGTAAGCGATTTTGAAGACACTGAGCGCGGGACAGGAGGGTTTGGTTCTTCCGGGCGCACCTGAGTAGGCAAAGTCAGACTTGTAGCTTGGTTTTCGGAACGCACAGCGACTGATTGTACAAACACACCGAGCACATTTGAGTCCGGCTTATTTTTTGCAACACTACGGGTCATTTAATTCAGTGATTCGCGATACCTATGGCCCAACTAAACCCCACAGGATTTGATATGAGTATTTCACCATCCATCTTTCGCGCATATGACATTCGCGGCGTTGTCAGCGATGCATTGACTCCGGATGCGGTCCGTGAAATTGGCCGTGCGTTCGGCAGCGAGTGCCTGGATCGCGGAATGAAAACCGCTGTGGTCGGCCGCGATGGCAGACTCTCGGGACCGGAGCTTATCGAAGCGCTGAGCGAAGGTATCGCCTCTACGGGTCTTGATGTGATCGATGTTGGCATGGTGCCAACGCCAGTGTTGTACTTTGCCACGCATCATCTTGAAACCGGTACGGGTGTTATGGTCACCGGTAGCCATAACCCGCCTGAATACAACGGTCTGAAAATGATGGTCGAAGGTGGCGCTTTATTTGGCGATGGTATTACCGCGTTGTACGAAAGAATCCAGCAGGGCAATTTTAAAACCGGCAATGGCAAGCGCAGCGAGCAGGATGTACTGCCCGCCTACCTGGACCGCGTCATTGGTGACATCAAACTCAAGCGTCCGATGAAGATTGCCTACGACTGTGGCAACGGTGTTGCAGGAGCTGCGGCTCCGGCCCTGTTTGATCGCCTTGGCTGTGAATCCACTGCATTGTTTACCGAAGTAGATGGCAACTTCCCCAATCACCACCCGGATCCGGCAAAGCCTGAAAATCTGGTTGATATCACCAAAGCTGTCACCGAGGGCGGATTGGAAATCGGTCTGGCTTTTGATGGCGACGGCGATCGCGTAGGTGTGATCGACGACAAGGGCGAAATCATCTGGCCTGATCGGCAAATGATTCTGTACTCACAGGATGTACTGTCCAGAAACCCCGGCGCAAAAATCATTTATGACGTTAAGTGCTCAAAACTGCTGCCACAGGCGATTATCGATGCTGGTGGTGATCCGGAAATGTATAAAACTGGCCACTCCTTTATCAAAAAGCGTATGAAGGAAACCGGCGCACAGCTCGGCGGTGAAATGAGCGGGCATATCTTCTTCAAAGAGCGTTGGTATGGATTTGATGATGCTCTGTATTCTGCCGCCAGATTGCTGGAAATCCTGTCTGCCGATGACCGGCCTGCCAGCGAGATCTTCGGCGAAATCCCGAACAGCGTTAATACTCCTGAAATCAATATCAAGTTTGCTGTGGATGGCGCCCACCACGAATTCATGACCAAGTTCGTTGAAAAAAGCGAGTTCGATGGTGCTGATATCAATACGATTGATGGCTTGCGAGCTGACTTCGAAGATGGCTGGGGGCTTGTCAGGGCTTCCAACACCACTCCCTGTTTGGTCGTTCGCTTTGAAGCTGATAGTGATGAGGCCATCAAAAAAATCCAGGCTCGCTTCAGCGATGCGATGAAAGCAGTAGACAGCAGCGTGGAGATTCCGTTTTAATGGCCCGTGCCATTTAAATAACAGGATGATCCGTTGCAAACAGAGGCAGCGCTAGAAACAGCCAAAAATACCGCCCAGGTCCTGAACGAAGCGCTGCCCTACATACAGCGCTTCAGCGGCAACACCATTGTCATCAAATACGGTGGCAATGCGATGACCGACGAGTCTCTGAAACAGAGCTTTGCCCGTAACATCGTGCTGATGAAACAAGTGGGCATCAATCCGGTTGTGGTGCACGGCGGCGGCCCGCAAATTGGCAGCATGCTGGACAAACTCGGCATTCAGTCAGAGTTTATCGGTGGTATGCGTGTTACCGACACCGAGACCATGTCTGTCGTAGAGATGGTTCTGGGAGGGCAGGTTAATAAAAGTATCGTCAACCTGCTCAATCAGGTAGGTGGCCGTGCGGTCGGGCTAACCGGAAAAGACGCTGGCCTGATCCAGGCCACACCACTACGACTCGAAAGCCACCCGGATGCCGACCTCGGCCATGTGGGCACGGTAAGCAGCGTCGATACCTCGATAGTAAAATTCCTGCAAAACGACGACTTTATCCCTGTGATTGCACCCATTGGTGTTGATGCAGAAGGTAATAGTTTTAATATCAATGCCGATCTTGTCGCCAGCAGTGTGGCGTCAGCCCTCAAGGCCAGCAAACTCCTGTTGCTGACCAACACACCGGGTATCCTCGATAGTAACGAGAAGTTGCTGACCGATCTTGGCCCGGATGATATCGCGTCTCTGATCAAGGACGGCACCATCGCAGGGGGTATGTTGCCAAAGGTACAGTGTGCCATGGATGCGTTGGCAGACGGCGTAGGCACAGTTCAGATTATCGACGGCAGGGTACGAAATGCAGCGTTACTGGAGCTGTTTACCAATGAAGGTGTAGGAACGTTGATTCACCCCTGAGAAGGGGTGGTATCGGGTGTGGTTTTCGCCGGCCGGCACCGCAACAATGCGACCCGACTTTGACTTTGACTTGGGCTTTGCCTTGCCTATTCGCCGCGTTCGGCTTTCAGCTCTCGGTAGCGCAGGATATCATCGTCAAACTTGTCACCCAGCGTCTTGCGTTCAGCGGCTTTGGAATCGATCAATGACCACGCATTCTCGATATTGCGCTGGATACTGAGCTGCTCGACATACATGGAA
>CALFCE010000256.1 GCA_937951215.1 uncultured Granulosicoccaceae bacterium | reverse complement strand
GCCGTAAATGCTTGTTTGGAGGAGGTTAATCGGTCAAAATCTTGCGTGCGACCCACAGGTATTGGCAACAGGCCATCCGCGTCTACCACCCGCGGCCTGACTTCGATCTATTCCCGACACATTGGAGATACAGCGATTTTTCTCAAAGGCCTTGGCAGTGCGATTAAAAACCACACTTTGGTAGCAGCGCTGCTGTCTATCGGGTTGCTGCTGGCGTTTTTTTGGTGGTTTGGCCCCAGGCTGTTGCTCGGTGCCGCCTATGCTGTTGTGGGCTTGATCGCGACCCTGACTGTCCCCATTATTTACAGATTGTTCGGGTTTAATCGTGACGACGAGAATCAGTGGCTGGCGGAACGCGAAGAACGTGAGTACCACGAACTCAGTCAGCAGCTGAAACATGCGGAAAGCGAGCTCGCCCGCCTGGGGATAGAGGACGGCGTGCGTCAAGCCAGACAGCTTAACGATTTGCTCGAAGACTACCACTCCGTGGTTGAGACTCGGTTTATTGGCAAAAAACATATGCCTCTGGAGTACCTGGGCGCAGCCAGACGAGTACAAAAGCATGCGGTGCAGAACCTGTCCGATATGGTCGCTGTAGGCCATAGTCTTTCAACTATAGACAGCAGTGCCAGCACCTCGGCCTCAGAGACAGCAGCCTCCGGTAGTCAGAAGCGCATAGACAGGCATTCAGAGCTGCAAGCAGAGCAGCAAACCAGGTTGCAGGGTTTGCTGGATGAGAACAGAAAAATGTTTGATGCGCTCACAGAAACTGCAGTAGAGGTCGCCAATATCAATTCATTCAGTAACTATGAGCGAATCGATACACTAGCAAGACTCGTCAGTCTGGCTGAAATAGCCAGCAATAGCGGGAAGTAACAGTGGGAAGTCAGTAATGAAGGTTAAATCCGGTAGCAACTTATTCAACCTAACTCGTTGGTCAACAATTGCCGGCTGGTTGAGCCTGTCGGTTATTGCTGCCGGTGTTCTGGTGGCCTGCGACAAGCCGGTTAATGATGCGGCAAGTGCTGCTGAGAAAATTAATGGACTGGTGGCAGATACTGTAAAGCCTAGTTATGTTGAAAATCAGTATCGAGCCAATATCAGTCTTACGCAGACCAATCTGCTCAGCATGTTGCCGGATTTGGCGGAGTACCCAATCATTATTGGTGAACGCGACAGCAGCGCGGTTGAATCGGTTGAAATATTTACTTCCAGCGAAAAGGCCGGGCGTGGCAGAGACGGTTTTTACGTTGAATTGGCAGATGCTTTCAATCAGCAGCGCTATCAGCTTGAAAATGGCAAGCGAGCGTCCATCGCCATCCGCAAGATTGCATCCGGCTTGGGCGCACAGTTCATGCTGGCCAATCGCTATATTCCGGACGCCTTTTCACCCAGTAATTCGCTATGGGGCTCGATGCTGGATGCGGCCGGTATTGAAGTCGATGTCATCGCCAGTCGAACCGCTCCGAACACCGCCGGCATTGTGGTAAAAAAATCCAAATTTGACGAAATCACGACCGATGGAAAGCTCGATGTCAGCAAACTCCTGACCAACGTCAGTAATGGCTCTTTTGCTATGGGATATACCAACCCTTATCAATCGAGTACCGGGCTGAACTTCTTGCTGACAATTCTCAAGTCATTTGCGGATGGCGATGAATCTCAAATGCTGTCACCTGATGTTGCAAGTGCATTTGAGGTGTTTCAGGCAGGTGTTCCCTTTGTGGCGCAAACTACGTTGCAGATGCGAGATGCAGCGCAGGGCAGTGGGGTGCTCGATGCGATGGTGATGGAGCATCAGTCATGGGTCAATGTAACCGGTATGAAGGACTATCGTTTTGTGCCGTTTGGTATTCGCCACGACTCCCCTCTTTTTGCTACTCCAGAGGCCAACGATGCAGAGCGCGAAGTGTTGAAGCTTTTCGCACAGTTTATTGAGAAGCAACAAAACGTGGTGGACAACTTCGGCTTTGGAAACAATCCGGACTATACCGATGCCTACCAGATTCAAGACAATACCATCATTGCGCAAGCACAAAAAATTTGGAAACAGAAAAAATCAGGCGGTCGTCCGATAGCTGCCATGTTTGTTGCAGATATTTCAGGTTCCATGGAAGGGTCCAGAATTCGTAATCTGCAAACTGCCTTGATTGAGTCTGCTGATTTAATTAGTGCGAACAATGCCATCGGCTTGGTGACATACAACGAGAGCGTCAATGTCGATCTTTATATCAGGCCGTTTAACGTTCAGCAAAAAGCACTGTTTATTGGTGCGGTGGAACGCCTGACGACCGGTGGTAAAACCGCTACCAACGATGCTGTGCTGGTGGCTGTCAATCGGCTGCTTGAGTTTAAAAAAACCAATCCACAGCACAAGCTGCTGGTATTTTTGCTGTCTGATGGTGAAACCAATCGCGGTATGGAATTTTCCGACGTGAGTAAAGCCCTCGAGTTTTCCAGTATCCCCGTGCATTCCATTGCCTACGAGATTACATCGGAGCATTTAAAGCAGCTGGCAAGTCTTGCTGAAGGGGCTTATATTGAATCCAGTGCTGGCTCGGCATCCTATCGGATAGGTAATTTGCTGAATTCGGAAATGTGAGACTCCGTCTGTGAAGCTAATCAGAATTTTTGCTGTATTCCTGCTTTTGCATGTTGCTGGATGGGCCGCTGCTCATGTGTGGATGAGTAAAAACCCCAATACCGTTCTGGTTGTTGTCGATACCTCATTTGCGATGAAGCCGCATTTTCCCGAGATGCAAAAATGGCTTGAAGATTTGCAATCAGAAAAACGTTACACCGAGGTTGTCGTCGCAACCGACAAGGCATCTCTGGGAAAGTTGTCAGAGATTCAATCAAAAGAGTCGGTTTTTCGCGCAGCCTTCGGCAAGTTCTCTGTCGATCAGTTGCAGCGGTATGAGTCGGTGCAGGCCGATGAGAAGATATTGCTCTCCGATGGAAATGTTCAACCTGGCGGTTGGACGGTGGTAAAGTTTGACTGATCATCCGGGTTGCTGTCCGGGGCTGGAACCGCAACACGAACCAGCAACACAGTGATTGCGTACAGGATCGATTGTCAGACGACTTCTAACGATCCTTTTTGGTATGGCGTTAGCTCATGCTAACGGGAAATTTCCCCGGATGATTAAAGTCCGGTAGTTCGGTTGGACACTATGCAGCAAGAACTTGTAAACAGATCAGTACTGGTGTTGGTTTTGCTGTCGATTTCGGCGCTATTTCTGGTTATCGTCAAGCCCTTCCTTGTGGCAATTTTTCTGGCCGCACTTTTCGCCGCACTTTTTCATCCCTTTTATCTATTTTTGTTACAAAAGCTGGGTGGTCGTGAAGCGCTGACCGCGTTTATCACCATGTTGTTGGTTATCTGTTTTGTTTTTATCCCGGTGGCTTATCTATTAGGTGCTGTCTTCTCTCAAGCGGTAGAGATCGCTGCATCTCTGAAACCCTGGTTGCAACAGAATATTTCTGAACCAGGTGCATTGTCCGTCACGCTGCAGAAATTGCCGTTCTACGATTATTTTTTACCCTTTCATGATATTGCACGAGAACGATTGGGTGAGTTTATTGGCATCGTCAGCAAAATCGCTCTCGACGCAGCACAGGCTGCCACTGTGGGTACTTTTAATGCGGTGCTGATGGGCTTTATCGTGCTGTATACGATGTTCTTCTTCCTGATGGATGGAGACCGCTTGCTCTATTATATTCTTTACTATTTACCCCTGCGGGATGAAGACGAGAAAAAGCTGTTACACCGCTTCACCTCAGTGACCCGGGCTACGCTCAAAGGTACTGCGGTTATCGGGGTGTTGCAGGGCAGTCTTGCAGGTATGGCCTTGGCCTTTGGAGGTATACCCAGTGCCTTGTTCTGGGCTGTTGCGATGATGTTCCTGTCGGTTGTACCGGGGATTGGGACGGCACTGGTCTGGATCCCGGCTGTGGTATTTATTGCGCTTAATGGTAGTGTGTTGATGGCAGTAGCGGTTGGAGTGTTCTGTGCAGTTGTCGTTGGCGGTATAGACAATCTTCTACGACCCAAGCTGGTCGGTAACGATACGCAATTGCATGAGTTAATGATATTTTTCAGCACCTTGGGTGGTTTGATTCTGTTTGGTTTCTGGGGATTTGTTATCGGCCCGATAATCGCCGCCCTGTTCGTGACAATCTGGGAGCTGTATGGTGAGGAGTTTAGCCAATGGCTACCCACAACAGCCTACACACCGCTGAGCGGTGAGGTGATGCTTCCTCGCAAGCAGCTGAAGGGAAGTCAGCCCGATATCAATGTCAGTGACACTGACGCCACTGTAGAATCGGTGGCTACTGATCAAAGATCGAACCAGAAGGCTCGCAATCGCAAGCCCAGTAAAAAGAAGAGGTGATGTTATGTCGTTAAGCGAAACCCTGGTATCACAAATTCAAGCCAGAGAGATCACTGATGAAGATCTGCATCAGGCTGCCTTGCTGTTACTGGACGCATTGGCAAGTGCCTATGCAGGCAGTCAAACCGAGGTTGGAAAAAAGCTTCTCGGCTGGGCGGTCTCGAACGGCGATTCCGCCCGAACCAAAGCGTTGTTGCTGGGGTCTCTGACACACATCACTGAAACGGATGATCTGCACCGGGCTTCAGTCACCCACCCCGGTTGTGTTGTGGTTCCGACCATACTCGCGCTTGCCAATCAACATGGTTTTTCAGACAAAGCAGTATTGGAAGCGCTGATAAAGGGATTTGAAGCTGTCTGCCGAGTTGGCATGTCGGTTGGGCCAGAGCATTATCGTGTCTGGCACAACACCGCCACCTGTGGACCTTTTGGTTCGGCAATGGCGGCGGCTGACCTCCTGGATCTCGATCAGGCGCAAACCGTCGATGCTCTTGGCAATGCCGGTACGCAGTCATCCGGCTTGTGGGAGTTTCTGGAAAGTGGGGCAATGAGCAAACATATTCATGCCGGGCGTGGCAGTGAGGCTGGATTGCTGGCGGCGGAACTTGCCCAGCACGGGATCACCGGGGCGCAAACCATTCTGGAAGGTGAAAAAGGGTTTTATGCGGGTCTCTGTCCGGATCCGGAACCTTTGAAACTTGCCATAAAACCAAATGAGGACTGGCAGATTCATCAGACATCAATCAAACCCTGGCCGTCATGCCGCCATACACACCCGACCATTGATGCGTCACTGGAGATACAGTCGCAACTGGGTAACAGCGTACCTTCGAGCATTACCGTTGAAACCTATCAATCAGCCCTGGCTTTATGTGACCGGGAATCGGCGGTCAATGAATACCAGGCCAAGTTTTCGCTTCAACACTGTTCTGCGATCGCTTTATCAAGAGGACAGGTTGATCTGGGCTCCTTCGATCAGACTGCCCGTGATGAAGTGTCAGGGCTGTGTTCGAAGGTTACCGTTAGCTGTGAGGAACCTTACCGCTCCAACTACCCCAAGTCCTGGGGCGCAAAAGTCACTGTAGAGACCGAGGACAACAGAGTCCTGACCGCGCAGCGAACGGATTGCAAAGGGGATCCCGAGCTGCGTTTATCCGATGAGGAAATGATTGCAAAAGCGATGGGTCTGTTGCAATTTTCCGGGCTTGATCAGGCTCAGGCCACTGCGGTTTGTGACTCGGTTATGGCAATGCCGAAGAGCACCGGGCATACGTCGCTTTATCCAGACTTCAGCGTTTCAGTCGCTTGAAGTTTATGAACCCTGGGAGATCCACCCATCGTTTTGAAGAACAGTATCTCGTCCATTTGGCAGGGGCTGGATTTTCCACAGGTATGTGTGGTTTGTGGGAAAGGCATAGATCTCCTAACCCTTACATACCTCTATTTTTCCAGACAGCAGTGTGCTGAGGCCAGGGCCCAACTCATTTATGCTTCAGAATCGAAACAGAATCGTCAATCTAGAAAAGTACTTCGGTCTGCGCCAGGACTGGTGTCCTTGCGGTAGGGTTGCCCGTAGGATTGGCCATACGATTGATCATCGATACCACGGCGCCTGCCAGTGATCAATATCGCCAACAATCCGAGTGCAAATAGCATCAGTAAACCTGTCAGGCCCCAAAAAAAGAAATCCGAGTTTGCTTCATTCATATCTTGTCGCCTTTGCAGCTATTTCCATGTGCAAAATCCAAATGGCAGTCAGTCTTCCCAACACCAGTTACGCAGAAAAAATCCTGGAAACTATCCGGTAAGCTGCGTCTTGCGATTGCCGTCGCTATGTTGTCCTTCACTAAGTGGGTCCGTCCTCGTTATACCTCGTTGATTAAACTTGTTGTATGCAATCAATAACTTGAGACCCATTAGTAACCAATGCTCGCTAAGGAATCAACAAATTTTTTTCTTTGTAATATCAAGCGCCTACATTTTGACACGAATGTTCCCGGGAATTTGTCCTGAAAAAGACGTTAATCAAGGTGTAACTGCTCTATTTCTGTCGGGTGGAGTAACGACTTTGCAGCATCAAGCGGAAATTGAAGCAGCAGCGTATCCCTGGCCTTTACCGCTGAATGGTAGGTGATTTTTAGCCAGAACCGCTGCCTGGCTAGCTCGTAAAGTAGTATCTGGTTGCGTTGGGGCTGCCTCACTTTGACGGCTTGCATTGCACCAATGTCGCCATCCGGTTTGCCGGGCACCTGATATTGTTTAGTCGCGGTTGTATCTGGCTTTTCTGGATACATGATTGATCTCGAAATTGGCTAAAGCCTGCGCAGTGGCTAATGGTCTGCCGCGGCTTGCAGCTATGCTGCGACCCATCTAATTGCCAGGCGATAACGGTGGTACACAAGTTGACACGCTAGCGCATTAACGAGCAGTTATGTTGCTTTGCAGGATTTCGCCGTGCCGATCTCTATCTCAGGCTATTGGAGCAGACTATGCTCATTTTGAGCAGGATCAATCATGTTCAATTCTGATGAAATGTGCCGCTGTGTACCCCTAACGAGGGTGGGCCAGATCTTCGACAACCTCCAGACCGGGAATTTTCAGCAATCCGGCTGGCGGCAACACCAGCTTGGATTGCCTGTTGCCACCTCCAAGAATAATCTCTTCGCATTGCATCACTCGCTGATCGATCCAGACAGGTAGATCCGCTGGCAGGGCAAAAGGTGTCACACCACCCAGCTCCATTCCTGTTATTTTTTTTGTGTCCTCGGGGTTGGCAAACGAAATGCGTCGACACCCCAGCTTTTTTCGCACCGTTTTGTTGACATCGAGCCGGCAGTTGGCCAGCACGACACAGGCAGCATACTTTTCCTCACCTTTGGTTGATGCAACCAGCAGAGCATTTGCAGATTGTTCGGGCGAATAGCCGTAGTGGTTGCAAAAGTCTGCCGTGTCAGCGAGTTCAGGATCACATGCAATTGCCTTGAAAGGTATTTCCAGTCTGGATAGAACGGATGCTACTTCAGGGTGTAAACAGGCGTTGGTATCGGTGTCTGACATGATTGACTCTTGAAAGTCTCTGCGTTGTGTTTCAATTGTTGTAAGATTGCTGAAAATGATACTGGACCCAATAGTGACAACAGAGCTTACGATCATAAAACCCGATGACTGGCATGTTCATTTTCGCGATGGTGCGATGTTGCGTGCAGTGGTATCAGAGACAGCGCGTGATTTTTCACGTGCGCTTATCATGCCCAACCTCGTCCCGCCAGTAACAACTTTTGATGATGTCAAACGCTATCGACAGGACATTATGGCAGCTTCATCTGAGACTGCATTCCAACCGCTGATGACACTCTACCTGACTGAAAACACCGATTGCAATGATCTGGTGGCAGCGCATGAAAGCGGCTATGTACATGCGGTCAAGCTGTACCCAGCGGGCGCTACCACCAACTCGGAATCGGGGGTCAAGAATATAAACAAGGTGATGCCAGTATTGGAAAAGATGGCCGAGATCGGCCTGCCACTGTGTTTTCACGGTGAGGTTACCGATTCGGACATTGATATTTTTGACCGCGAGGCAGTGTTTATCGAGCGTGTATTGGCACCGCTGAGGGAAGAACTACCCGGTCTTAAAACCGTCATGGAGCACGTGACAACGGCAGATGGTGTGGATTACGTCTTGAGTCAGACGCAAAATATGGGGGCAACCATTACTCCACATCACTTGATTATCAATCGCAATCATCTGTTCAAGGGAGGTTTGCGGCCGCACTATTACTGTCTACCGGTTGCCAAACGTGAAAAGCACAGGCTGGCTTTACGCAAGGCTGCAGTGTCGGGAGATTCCCGGTTCTTTCTGGGGACCGACAGTGCACCACATACCGACGAATTGAAAGAGTCTGCCTGTGGTTGTGCTGGTGTTTTTAACGCCAGCAATACAATGGCCTGCCTGGCGCATGTGTTTGAAGAAGAGGGTGCACTGGATCAACTGGAGTTGTTTGCTTCGACCAATGGTTGTGGTTTTTACGGTATTGAAGCCAATGCTGCAAAAATCAAACTATTAAAACAATCCAAACCTGTACAGTTTCCCGGGAAGATTGTAACTGAGTTAGGTGATGTGACGGTGTTCGATCCGGGGTTTGATCTTTATTGGTCTGTTCAGGAGTGCTCCGCTTAAGGCAATTCTTTTAGCTGAATCTCAGCTCCGTTGGTTTCCCTAAACCTGTTTCTATCGCTGTTCGCGCGTCGACGGCACTATTCTTGATTCAGATCGCTGGTATCTAGTACAAGTACGCTGTTAATGCGTAGCCGGAATTCTTTTTCGATGTCGTCACCCACACACCAAAGTGCAGCTGATCGATTGGCTATGCCGATGTTTTTGTTGACGTTGGTGTTCGTTGGTCTGATTGCCGGGCTTATCGTCACCTGGTTTGATATCCCCCGACTATCCGAGCTACACGCAGTCGAGCAACAGGTTGAAGGTTCCAGTGCGGAAATTGACGGGGCGGTTAAGTCGGTCGAATTCGGTATTGGAAGTTTGGCTTTGGTGTTTGCAACTACGCTGCTGCTGATCTGGCCAATCTATATCGCTGAGTTCCTGTACTTGCATGCTGCAGCCGTTGGTAAATGGATCAATCGGCAGGGACGGTTTCCGTTATCTCCTTTTTTGGTTTGTGTTATTCCACCGTTGCGATTGGGCTTGCTTAGTCAAGCGAAGGCTGGACAATTGTGGCTACCGGGTTTTGGTTGGAGAAGCCCCGGGCAAGACCTTATTCGAGATATCGAATCAAAGATCAGCAAACCGATGCTGGTTATCGCTTTTCTGATATTGCCGGTGCTGTTACTGGAATATGCGTTTGATGATTTTCTTTTGAAACATCGCTGGTTGCTCGCTGTTCTTCATATTTGTACAGGATTCATTTGGTGGTGTTTTGCTTGCGAGTTTATCGTGATGGTGAGTGCCACCAAGCGAAAGTTTGAGTACGTAAAAAAGAACTGGCTCGATTTAGCCATAATCCTGTTGCCGCTTATTTCATTTCTGCGATCCATACGGGTACTGCGACTGGCCAAATTTGCCAGGGTTCAACAGGTTACAAAGGTAACCCGCATGTATCGTATGCGAGGCCTTTTTTACAAGGCGTTGCGCGGTTTGCTTCTGACGAAATTTATCAGACGCCTGATGCGGGTAAGTCCTGAAAAAGCGATTGAAAAGCTGCAGCGTCAGCGTGTTGCCAAGCAACTTGAGCTGGATGATCTTGAGAAGCGAATAGTTCAGCTCAAAACGGAAATTCAATAAGCCGTTTGCTTTTACCAACAGGTTGAGTCTGCTAACATTTCACGTCTTGCTCAGTACATGACTGATACATCGCTTAGATGCCCGGCGTGACTCATACATTTGTTGTTTTTTCATACAACCGCGGGGTGTATTTGCGCAATTGTGTCAGTTCCATCGAGCGTCTGGCACCACAAAGTCACGTAATGCTGGTTGATGATTGTAGCGATGATCAGGCCACACGTGAAATTGTTGAGCAGATATCGCAGCGGCACCAACTTGTTACTCCGGCAGACGACCCTTCAGCGAATAAGCATGGCGGTCTGTACCCTAACATGCAGCAAGCCTTCGATGCCTTGCCTGATAATCATCTTTTTACCTATTTACAGGAAGATATGCAGCTGGTGCGTCCATGGTCTGCGCTTGATTCGGACAGGCTGCAGCAATTTTTTGAAAGTGACGAAAATAACGGGTTTCTATATAACAACTTTCTCAAAGGTCACGATGAAAAACGTTATCGGCAAATCCTTGATTACCGTGATGACAGCGATACCTACGTTCGAAATGACGCGGAGGGTGGTCGGGGCCTCTATTACAGTGACATATTTACCAGCCGTACGGATCGGCTACGCTCGGTAAATTGGCAGTTTCAACGAAGTGAGTGGGCTAACGATGCGCAGGCGGCGCGTTGTTTTAACCGCATGGGGTTTATGGCTTCGCCCATCTCAATGTTTTTACCTTCGGTACCGGCACACAGGAATCGACAGCGCACCTGGGCCATGCGTAAAGCTGAGTCAGCATCGCGCTCCGGTTTCTATCCTATCCAGAGCCTGTCGCTTTCGGAAACTGACAAGTTCATGCAGCGTGACAAGAGCATCCTGCCGGTAGCAGAACAGTTTTTGAAAACCGACCCGCCAGCACCAACCTTGCCATGGGAATATGGGCCGTTTCAGTCGCAGCGATGGTTCAAGCGTTTGCACCAACTGCAGACTCGTTTGTCTTCTGTTGTTTCTCGTTCATAAGGCGCTGGTAAATAGTTTCGAGTCGGGCGCACTGTGTATCGATGTTGAAGTCTTCAAAGACTCTTTTATGACCGGCACGCCCCATGGCCTGGCGTTTTTCAGGGTCTTGCAGCATCGACAGTGTTGCATCATAAAGTGCCGCACGATCATCAAGTGGTAAGGTGTAACCCGAAACGCCATCTGCAACAGCTTCGACGATGCCGCCTGTTGCATAGCTTATGGCCGGTATGCCGAGTGCCTGGGCTTCTATAAACACAATGCCGAAGGCTTCACGCCAGCCCCGCTCACCAACCGTGCTGGGGTTGCACAGCAGCCAATGAGATTGCATCAGTTGTCTGACCCTCTCGGGCGGTTGTGAGCCCAGAAATTCAACGTTATTCAGCCCGCTCGCTTGTTGCATTAAATTGGTCTTTTCTGGTCCGTCACCCACGATAGTCAGGCTGACCTCTGGCAGTGCGGATTGCAGCTTGCTCATGATGTCCAGCAGCTGATCACAGCCTTTATGCGGTGTGAGTCTGCCAACAAACAAAATACTCGGGTTTGGTGTTTCGGAGCGAGCAGGAATTTCCTCCTGTACAGCAGTACCAACATAATGGGTCTGTACCTTATCCGGACTACAGCCAGCAGCAATGAGTTCCTTGCGTACGAAATCTGAATCCGATGTAAAAAAATCTGCGTCATTGAATAAACGTTCACGCTGCTTGCGATAGCGGTCTGACAGGTCGGTATTGAGAATATCGTAGCCATGGAAAGTCACCAGCAGCGGGATATCCAACGCTCTTGCCAAAGCGGTGGCTGCTTGTGCCGAGGTGCCAAAATGAGCATGTATCAGTTTTGGTTTGTGCTCGCGCAACAATTCTAGCCAGCGTCCATCGGGCCTGCCGGTCGTGCTCAGCCGCCAGCGAGCCAGCTTGGCATTGAACGCAACATCCGATTGCAACGACACTTCAAGTCCCGACAATAGATGATTGCCGGAACTGTCTCTTTCCAGCCCTATCAACAAGGGTTGTACTTGCTGCAGGCCACGGGCCTGATTGCTGATAAACGTTTCTGAATAGGCAAGTATCCGTTTTCGAAATACCAGAACCTTCGGGAGCATGGCGGAATTCACAAGAATAATAGGAAAGAACCTAAGTATAGGTGATCGAAGGTCACGGTATTCAACTGCAAACATCCAGTGGATTCCGGTGTCTCAGCCGCTGCCGGTCGTTGAGTCTGCTGGCTTGAAAACCTGTTGTTGTCCGGTTAGGGGCCGTATAATCACCCCAACTCAATCTTGAAAGTGTACCTATGTCTCTGATACATAAGACTGCGACTGAAATCAGGTCCCTGCTGATCAATGAAGAAGTGTCGCCATTGGAGCTACTTGATGCACTTGAGGCGCGAATTGCAGAAGTAGACGGTGTGGTTAATGCGCTGCCGACTCTTTGCTTTGAGCGAGCTCGAGCGAAAGCCGCGGAGCTGATGAAAAAACCGGTGAGCGAGCGAGGCCTGCTGTGCGGCCTGCCGGTAGCAATAAAGGATCTGGAGCCGGTGCAAGGCGTGCGTTCCACCTGGGGATCGCAGATCTATGCGGACTTTGTACCGGAAGGGTCTGACTGCGTGGTTGAAATGATTGAGGCCAGCGGCGGTATTGTTTATGCCAAATCCAACACGCCGGAGTTTGGTGCTGGAGCCAATACTTTCAATGAGGTGTTTGGTGCGACGCTTAACCCCTGGGACACCAGCAAGAGCTGTGCTGGTTCCTCTGGAGGGTCTGCAGTAGCTCTTGCCACGGGCAGTGCTTGGTTGGCAACCGGATCGGATCTGGGTGGATCCCTGCGTAACCCTGCCAGCTTCTGTTCCATTGTCGGTTTCCGACCGAGCCCGGGTCGGGTTGCTCATGGTGGAGCACAGCCAGGTGCTTACCCGCCAGACATGGGGGGGCTGACTAATGACCCGTTTGGTGTGGCTGGCCCGATGGCGCGCAACGTTCCCGATCTGGCTTTGTTGCTGGATGCGATGGTGGGGGTGCACCCATCTGATACCCGCTCAATCCCGAAAGAGCGAGGGGATTATGTTGAGGCGATTGCGCAACGTCGAAAACCACTCAAGGTTGCTTTCAGTGCTGACTTTGGCATTACCCCGGTTGATCCGGAGGTCGCCTCCATTGCGGAAAAGGCAGCGCACCGTTTTGAGGAGCTGGGATGCAGTGTCGATGTTGCTCATCCAGATTTTACTGACGTACAGGATATTTTTCAGACTAACCGCGCCATCGCGTTTTACGTGGGCAAGAAGCAGGCGTTGGAGAATCAACGCGACAAGTTGAAACCGGAGGTTATCTGGAATATTGAAAAAGCGCGTGAAGTTTCGATGGATGATATCGAACGGGTCGAGAACAGCCGTGCCCGATACCTCAGGCGCTCAATTGAGTTTTTCGAGCAATATGATTTGTTGCTCTCCCCCGCGACGATCGTACCTCCTTACCCCATAGAGCAACGCTTTGTGGAATCCTGTCAGGGGCACACCTTCAGCAATTATATTGAATGGTGCACGATCGCATATGCGATCACTATTTTGGGCTTCCCGGTCATGAGTGTGCCGGCTGGATTTACCGACAGTGGTCTGCCAGTCGGGTTGCAGTTGGCAGCGGGGCCTCGCAAAGAGGCTGATTTGTTGAGTGCGGCTGCGCTCTATGAAGAGGCTGCAGGCTTGTCGAAGATGGTTCCGATTGACCCTCGAGTTTCAGCCTGAACTGGCAGATTTGAATACAGTGCTTGAGTGCTGGTTAATCTGACTTCAGCAGCAAAAAATAGATGGCGATCGATCCGCCAAACAAAAGTAGTGACCAAAGGAGTGTTTTCGCACCACTGCGATATTGTTCCTGGCGCCGCTGCTCATACTCCTCTGAGTGCCTTGGCAAGGTATAGATCGGGCGCTTTCGACGGCTGAGAGCTGCATCGCGGGTTGCTTCTTTATCGTCGTTGATTGTCATACTCCGTTACCACTTTCCAGAATAGATTACCCCTGTTTCGATTGTGCCGACCAGCGCATGCTGCTGAAAGTGATACTCCTTAGGCGCTTATTTCCGGGCAAAGTTTCGTCGATGTGACAGGTTCGCCACCTCTGCATGATCTAAATTGCATGCCATGAAGTGCTATAAGTATGACGCATAGTCAAAAAATTGTTATCAACCTGTAGCGAGCGGCAGTACTGATGCTGAAAGGAAATAAAGTGATGATGAAAGTAGGGTCTTGGATGGCAGCAAGCCTGCTGCTGTTGTCGGGCGCGGTGTCCGCCTCAGTGACGGTTAACGGAAATATGATTAGCTGGCCCGATGACGGCTGGTATCAAGTGCAAGGTGCCGAGAATTTTGTCACTTTTTGCGATGGGACTGATGGCTGTACTGTGCCCGATGGCACTTACATCGTCATCAATCATACTACCGGTGAGCGATGGGAACAGGTTCAGGTGCCTGAGACTGAGGACGCTGAGGACATGACAGGCGATCCGGTCGAGGATACCGATGAGGATGCTGAAGATAGCAGCGAAGATGAGCAGGTCGAGGCAGATGCCGATTCAGCGCAAGGACTGACAGTGACCGATTCGTCAATCTCCTGGCCTGACGATGGCTGGTATCAGGTGCAATTGGCTGCTGACTTCAGCACCCTGTGTGAGGGTGGCTTGTCCTGCGAAACACCTCCTGGAACCTATATTGTGATTAACCACAGTACCGGTATGCGATGGGATGATGTTGTTGTTGCCGCCTCCGGGGACGATTCCACGGAAGAGATGCAGGAATCGGGAGATGCTTCACCCGATACCGATGGTACTGATGACGATGTCCCCGATAGCACGTCAGATGCACTCACTATCAGCGATAACCTGCTGCAGTGGGAAGATGATGGCTGGTATCAGGTACAAGACGCGACTACTTTTTCCACTGTTTGCGAAGGGGGGACTTCCTGCGAGGTGCCAGCGGGTACTTTTATCGTCATTAATCTGACCACTGGGCAGCGTTGGGAAAATATTGTTGTGAGCGGTGATCAGGGCTCGGGTATGCAAGGTGATGATACTCCGGTTGCAGATGATCCCGACACTTCCGATGCAGGTGAAGGCGATTCGGACGCTGACAGTGATACCAATTCGCCGGACGATTCAGTGTCCAGCGAGCCCCAGGTGAATGGAACAGTGATCTCCTGGAGCGATGATGGTTGGTATCAGGTGCAGTCGCAGGAGACTTTTCAGACGCTTTGTGAAGGTGGCACCTCGTGTGATGTTGCCGTCGCCGGTAGCTATATCGTTATAAACCTGACAACCGGTCAGCGTTGGCAGGATATTGTTGTTGGCAGTGCAGGGGAGGTTGATTCAGGGAGTGATGATGCTGACCAGATGGTCTCGGGTGATGATGGCCAGAACAATGAGGACCCGGACACGGCACCCACCTCGCCCTCCGAGCCTGATGGAGACTCTGAACAGCTCGAGCTCCAGATTGATGGGTTGCTTATAAGCTGGGCTGATGATGGATGGTACCAGGTACAGTCGGCCACTACCTTCGAAACTGTTTGCGAGGGAGGTAGTTCTTGTCTGGTTCCAGCTCGTGGTTTGTATAACGTCATCAACC
>CALFCE010000255.1 GCA_937951215.1 uncultured Granulosicoccaceae bacterium | reverse complement strand
AAGGCTGCTGGTAAGAAGAAAGCTGCTGGCAAGAAAAAGCGTTCTACCAAGAAGAAGGCTGCTGGTAAGAAGAAAGCTGCTGGCAAGAAAAAGCGTTCTACGAAGAAGAAAGCTGCTGGCAAAAAGAAAGCTGCTGGCAAGAAGAAGCGTTCTACCAAGAAGAAGGCTGCTGGTAAAAAGAAAGCTGCTGGCAAGAAGAAGCGTGCTACTAAAAAGCGTGCTCCCAAAAAGCGTGCTGCCAAAAAGCGCGTTACCAAGAAGCGACGCTAAGCTAGCTCAGCTCTATCAAAAAGGCGGCCTGCAGGTCGCCTTTTTTTTGCCCAAAATAGCTCAAAACTGGTGATTGAAACTACTAAACGGTATAACCTGGACCGTTTCACCAGCTGCAACCCCCGCCGATGCAAGCGGCAGATTGATAAAACAGTTGGCTTCCGACATCGAGGTCAGCACATGAGAATCCTGCAGACCGGTTGTGCTAACCGTCCACTCACCTTCTTCCGATTGAGACAGGATGCCTCTCTGATATTCCTGTCTGCCAGGGTCTTTCGACAAAGCGTCATTGCACCGGGCTTGCATTGTCAGCAACGGAATTTGCTCCATTCCCAACATTTTTCTTATCGCGGGAATCACAAAAAGCTTGAAAGTCACGATTCCTGAAACCGGATTTCCAGGCAAACCGAAAAACCGTGTCCCGCTGTTCAACACACCAGCGCTGAGCGGTCGACCGGGCTTCATCAGTATTTTCCACATGGAAAGCTTGCCGTTTTGATCGAGAACCTCTTTGACGAAGTCGGCATCGCCAACAGAAACACCCCCGCTCGATATCGCAATATCCGCGTCCATCGCTTCCTGCATGACTTTCGATAAGCTCTGCTTGTCGTCAGCACAAATGCCTAAATCGAGCACTTCGATACTCGGCGACATCAGCAATCCGGTGAGCAATAGCCGATTGGAGTCGTAGATTTGGCCTGCTTTCAGACTGGAACCCGGATCGACTAGCTCGTCACCTGTTGAAAAAATGACCACTCTCAGTTTGCGCAAAACCCTGACTCGCGTTAAGCCGGCCGAGCCAAGAACCGCCAGCTGAGAAGCACCTAATCTGTCACCTGCTGGCACCAGAAGCTCACCATGTCTCATATTGGTTCCTGCTTCGCGAATATTGTCTCCTTTGGCAGGTACTTGAGTTACATGAAGCTGATCCCCGAGTAAGTTGGTATTCTCTTGCATGACTACTGTATCAGCCCACTCCGGCACCATTGCGCCAGTCGTAATCCGTATGCAATCACCATCCTGTCGCAATCCTGTACTGGGGTGGCCGGCCAGTGATTTGCCGTTGAGTCGCAGGGCGCGGCCCCCACTTAGGTCACAGTGCCTGAACGCGAAACCGTCCATGGCCGAATTGCGGAAAGGGGGACTATCCATTCCAGCCTTGACGTCCTCGAATAAAATACGCCCCATGGCTTGAACCAAATCCAGATCTTCGTATTCCTGCATCAACGGGGTGATATCGAGGATCTTTTGCAGAGCAGCCTCGGCTGTTAGCGAATCATTGCTCATTGAAAAACAATCACTGTTTTCCTGTGTTGAAGAATCACTCACTGCTATATTTACCTGTCTGAGATGTGGAACCAAAGGTTGTACAACACTTGTCACCGTCCAATAGCAGTGAAACTGTCACAGCATGTGAACGTAACGTCAATGCATTTTGCGATACTATCCTGCTGGAACGGGGGCTCAGTCGCAATACTTTGCAAGCTTATCGATCCGATTTGCATCAATTTTCGGAGTGGTTGGCGGAGCGTGAAGTCTCACTGCAAAAGGTAGCTCGGGATGATGTACTGGGCTATTTGGCAGCCAGACTAGAGACGGGCGCGTCCCCTCGAACATCGGCCAGGATTTTATCCACCTTGCGTCGATTCTATGCATACCTGCTATCCGAATCCATTATCGCCGATGACCCCACTCAACTGGTTGATGCACCTAAAATCGGCCGGCCCCTACCGCACACCCTGACTGAAAACGAGGTAGAGCGCTTGATTTATGCGCCAGACACGTCAACAACCCTCGGTCAACGAGACCGCACTATGCTGGAGGTACTCTATGCCTGCGGTCTGCGTGTCAGTGAGCTGGTGGATCTGCAGGTTGAGCAGATCAACCGTAATCAAGGTGTATTGCGAGTGTGGGGTAAAGGTAACAAGGAGCGCATGATACCGATGGGGCAGGCGGCTGGACAGTGGCTGGATACTTATCTTGAAGAAGGACGTGTTGAGTTGCTGGAAGCGGCCCGCAGCACCAGCAGCGCTGTTTTCGTTTCTCGACGCGGTAGTGCGATGACGCGACAAACCTTTTGGTACGCAATCAAGCGTTACGCCGAGCTGGCCGGCATCGGCACAGCCTTGTCTCCACACACTGTTCGGCATGCTTTCGCTACCCATTTAGTGAATCATGATGCAGATTTACGAGTGGTTCAGCTATTGCTTGGACACAGTGACCTGTCAACAACACAGATTTACACCCATGTTGCCCGGGAAAGAATCAAAGAATTGCATGCGGAACATCATCCGCGGGGGTAGTAGCTGCGGAACATTGCAACGATGCGGTCTGGTTTTGGTGTTTTTCGCGGTGTATTGGTGAATTAAGACGTTGTTTTGTTGTCCAAGGCCATAGATCACGCCCTGCGGCAGCCAGCGGTAATAGCCGTCTTCAGCGTCGGTTCAAGTACCCGGTTAACTTGCCGCCATCGCCAATAGTGGAATAGGGTTACAATTAATGATCAAAAGCAATAAGCAAACGGATGGAATGATGAGAAAAACACACAGTATCCGACAACACAATCACTCAGCCGGGAAGCCAGTCAGGAAGCCAACAAGGGGCGTTTGCTATTCCGGTCAATCGCTGACTGGCCGCGGTAATACGGCGATGCCTGTGTTGGGCTGGATTCTGGCATTGCTTCTACTTCCCTTTTCCGTCCTGATTGCTGCTGATGACAAAGACGAAGAGTTTGCCGAGTTCCGGGCAGCACTCAGCGCGCGTTTGCCTGACATCAAAATCAACAGTGTCGTGCGATCACCCGTGGAAGGTGTTTACGAGGTTATCAGCAGCGGGCAAATCTATTACGTATCTGAAGATGCCCGTTTCGTCATGGACGGAGAGCTTATAGATCTGCAATCAAGAGTTAACCTGACCACTGAAAGGCTAGGCTCTATTCACATCGGATTGATTAATGCGATGGATGAAAGCGACATGTTGATCTACGAGCCGGAAGGAAAGTCAGGAAGCGCTGATGAAGAGCGATCAATAACCGTGTTTACAGATACCAGCTGCGGTTATTGCCGAAAACTTCATGAAGAAATGGATACGCTGCTGGATTCAGGCATCAGAGTTCGCTATCTGCTGTTTCCACGTGCCGGTCTTGGATCACCGGCACATCAGAACTTGCAGAGCGTTTGGTGTGCAGATGACCCGCAAGATGCCATGGACATCGCCAAAAGTGGTGGCCGGATCGATAACAAAACCTGTAGCAATCCGATAGAGTCACATATGGCACTGGCAGAGCAAGTCGGACTTAGAGGCACGCCGTTGATTTATCTTGATACGGGTCAACAAATTCCCGGCTACCGATCTGCAAAAGAGTTAATAGAAATGGTCAAGGCCGGCGAACCGATCGCAACCACCCAGTAGTTCTTTTGACAACAGCCCGGGCCGGTTTCACGGTCCGGGTTTTAATACCGGTAAAGTGTCTGAATAACGCCGGGTAATCCTCCGTCGTTTTGTGTTTTCTCGCTGACTAACCTTTTGCAGTGTCCAGCCAGTTCAGTCGATATTGACCGAAGTGCCTATGCTCTGTAATCTTGATCTGAACTCTGACCGACAAGGTCAGTTGTCAGAGAAAGGTGACCAGGAGAAATCCCCGTGATTGAAGCACAGCACAATCGATCCCAGTTTCGCTTTCTCCCTCGCCTTGCTGCCAATAGTTGCGTTGGCAGGCATCCCTGCAGATTTCCCGGCAGATTTTCGAGAAGTTATCTCCGCAATCTTTCCATCAATGGTCGAGGCAGGCCACCGCGTCAGACAAGCTCTTCCTCAGTCTGTACTTTCCCCGTGGGTTTGCTGTCCATTGTTTTTGCTTCGTTGATGCTTTTTGCCTGCGTTCAGAACGCGATGGCGGATCAAACCGACCCTGAGCTGCCAGCGTTGTTCTCGGCACTTGAAGCGGCTGAAACCGCTGATGATGCCAATCGTCTGGAGACCCGTATCTGGCAACTCTGGTTACAGTCTCCGGATGAGAAAGCAGATGCATTTTTGCAACGTATCGTCAGTGCAATGGGGCAGGGTGATCTTGATGATGCCCTGACCGCCAGCGATGAGCTGGTGCAATACGCGCCGGATTTTGCAGAAGGGTGGAACAAGCGTGCGACTGTCCATTACCTGATGGGGAACTTTAATAGTTCGGTTGAAGATATCTACCGGACTCTGAAGCTTGAGCCCAGGCATTTCGGGGCTATTTCCGGTTTAGGGCTGATTTTTCTGAAGCAGGGAAATGCTGCCAACGCCCTTCAGGCGTTTGAGCAAGTGCTGGCTGTGAGCCCAAAATCGATCAATGCGCGCCGAAGCGTAGAGCAGGTTCGCAAGCAACTGGGCGAAGAGATCTAACCTTCATTTTTCCGGCTTTCCCGATTTTCGTCGTTTTATTTCGGTCATTTTCAAGATGCTTCGGATCCCTTTTGTCGACGCACGGATTGTGTCGCGTTTTGCCCTCTCACTGATCGCGTGTTGTCTTTGTGTGCTGTCGCCAGGTGCTCTGGAGCCTGTCTTTGCTACCGAGTTTATCTCTGCTAACGGCAAACATCCCATAAACGGTTTGTTTGGACTGCCTCAGCCGCGCACCTTGTTGCAGATACCGGCAAAAGATGGAAAGACTGCCACCCGTTTTGATTTTTCGATCGCGCATTCCAATATTTTTTCCGGTGGGAGACGTGGTGGTGAGCGTTTGCTGATGGATGGTGAGACAACCCGCACCTCGTTGTTTTTGTCTCGTCGTTTTTCCGGGTGTTTTGCAGCCGGAATTGATGTTCCGCTGGTGACTCATACCCCCGGGCGTCTCGATGACTTTATCGAAACCTGGCACGACTGGTTTAATCTGCCCGATGCCAAACGTTCGCGACGTGAACAGAATCAGTTGGAACTGGCCTACACCAACACCAATGGCGACAACCCGAGGGAGCTGCAGATTGAAACGCAGCAGCAAGGTGTGGGTGATGTTGCGGCATTTGTGGATGTCGGCGTGGGCTGTCTTATACCCGGGAGACAGGCAGGGCCGGGAAGTCGCTTACACAGAGATAGAGCGTCATTGCGATTGGGTATCAAGTTTCCCACGGGTCATCTGACAAGACTGACCGGGAGTGAGACAACCGATCTTTCAATCGAATACACCGCTGCCGCCAAGCGCAGAAGGCTGGGCCAGCGACAATCATTAAGCTGGAGGTTCAGAACCGGAATCTTTGCACCAGGGGAGAGCAGCTTTTTCGACCATCAGGAGTCGGTGGTCATATTTGGTAGCGGTGTACTCGACTGGCGTTTAAACAGCCCGTCTGGCAGCGGGTCATCTGGAACGATAAGCGGCGCTCAGGGGCTTAGCCTGAAACTGCAAATTGATGCCCACTCGCCGATGTTTGACAGTCGTTTGACCGAGCTAGGTCGCTGGACAGCGCAGCTTGCAACCGGTATCGCCTGGCAGCAGGACCAGAAACGTCAATGGCAATTGAGTTTACTGGAAGATGTCGTTATCGATACGACTCCGGACTTTGTGGTCTATCTGGGCTTTTCGCAATCTCTTTAATAGGCGCGGTCGGGCTTGATGTTACTTTCGCCTGGTTGCCGTCTTGCGCTTGCTGGCAGGCTTTCTGGCCGTCTTGGCAGTCGTTTTGGGAGACTTGAACAGCACCTTGAAAACGTCGTCGAAATCGGATGCAAAATGCACTTTCAGGCCTTTGACAATGTGTTTGGGCAAATCAACATAATCACTTTGATTGGCATCCGGAATTATTAATTCCTTAATGCCAGCACGGCGCGCAGCAATGACCTTCTCACGGATGCCACCTACCGCCAGAACATCTCCGGTCAGGGTAATTTCACCCGTCATCGCGATATCTTTTTTCGGTGCCTTGCCAAGACCTAACGACAACAAGGCACTGGTCATGCTGATACCCGCACTCGGTCCATCTTTGGGGGTAGCGCCCTCCGGTACATGCAAGTGGATGGAACGAGACAGGTAATGCTCCTGCTCGACGCCGTATTTACGGGCGTTAGTGGTCACAAAACTGTGAGCTATCTGCGCAGACTCGTTCATGACCTTGCCGAGTTGACCGGTGAGTGTCATGCCTCGCGATTTGTCGTGTACCACCGTCGCCTCGATAGGCAGTGTGGTGCCACCCAACGATGTCCAGGCCAACCCGGTGACGATACCCACACCGCCCATTCTGCTGTCTTTACGAAAGTAAGGCTGACCTACGAAATCAGTGAGGTTGCGACCTGTAATGCTGATACTTTTGGTCTTCCCCAATAATTTAACGATGCTTTTGCGCAATATTTTGTGCAATAGCTTTTCCAGCCCGCGGACACCAGCTTCACGGGCATAGCCCTCGATCAAAGCTGACAAAGCACTGTCGCTGATTTTTACCTGGGTCTTTCCTACCTTGTTGCGCTCAAGCAGGCGAGGCCACAGATGTTGTTTCGCAATCTCAAGCTTCTCCGATGCGATATAGCCGCCAAGCCGGATGACATCCATACGGTCAAGCAATGGGCGCGGGATTGAGTCCAGCTGATTGGCAGTGCAGATAAACAGAACCTTGGATAAATCCACCCTCAGGTCCAGATAATGATCGAGAAACTCCTGGTTTTGTTCCGGATCCAGCACCTCCAGCAGAGCAGAAGCGGGATCTCCCTGATACGAAGCACCTATTTTGTCGATTTCATCGAGCATGATGACCGGATTACTGACTTTCACCGTTTTCAGTGCCTGTACCAGCTTACCCGGCATTGCCCCGATATAGGTCCGCCGGTGGCCCTTGATTTCTGCTTCATCTCGCATGCCACCAAGACTGAATCGATAGAATTCCCGACCCAGACTTTCTGCTATCGATTTGCCGATAGAGGTTTTGCCCACTCCAGGAGGGCCGACGAACAACAGGATCGAGCCGCTGATTTCACCTCGAAAAGACCCGATGGCCAGGAACTCGATGATACGCTCCTTTATGTCATCGAGACCGGCGTGATCGCGATTGAGAACCGTGCGTGCATTACGCAGGCTGAGTTTGTCTTTTGAAGTCTTTCCCCAGGGGATTGAGCTAAGCCAGTCAAGATAATTGCGCGTGACGCCGTATTCGGGCGATCCAGTTTCGAGGATGGCCAGTTTATTTACTTCTTCGTCGAAACGTTCCGTGACGTGCACCGGGGGATCAAGTTTTTCCATCCGCGTATTGAAATGATCAATATCAGCGGTGCGGTCATCTTTGGCCAAACCCAGTTCGCGCTGAATAATTTTGAGTTCTTCACGCAGAAAAAACTCTCTTTGGTGTTTGGACATTTTTTGCTCAACTTCAGAGCGGATTTCGCTTTGCAGCTTGGCGACTTCCAGCTCCTTGTTTAGCAGCAGTAACACTCGCTCCATTCTTTTTTGCAAATTGATGGTGCTGAGGATGTGCTGCAGATCCGGACCCGGAGCGGTGGTGATGGCGGCAGCAAAGTCTGCCAGAGGCGACGGCTCGTTAAGATTGAAGTGATTGAGGAAATTCTTGAGTTCTTCGTTGTACAAGGGGTTGAGCGGAATGAGCTCCTTGATAGCCTGGATCAAGGCCATGGCATAGGCCTTTATTTCAGGTGTGTTGGTGCCTCTTTCCTTGGGATAGCTGACCTCGGCGGCGTAGGGAGGCTCCTGGCTGATCCAGTCCCCCAGCCTGAAACGTTGCAAACCCTGTGCGATAAACTGGATTTTGCCATTGCCTCTGACCACATTGTGCAGCCTGACAACGCAGCCAATGGATGAGAAATTTTCGATATCGGTGGTTGCGGCTTCAGTATCACCGGCATACGACAGGCCGAGAATATGGGTGTTCATGCTGGAAAGCCGTGCGAACGTTTCTTCCCAGGGCTGTTCGTCTACGACCAAAGGTTGCACCTGAGCGGGGAAGAATGGACGTTCGAAAATCGGCAACAGCAGCAGTCTGTCGGGCAGTGCCTGTTCAGGCAGCACCAGATTCGTTTGAGTTACCTCGTCTGAATTGCTGGAACTGTCGTCGTCGCTGACGACTGAATCGTGATTTTCGTTTTCCATAGAGGTGTGCAAGACCTGGTCGGTGGGTCTGTTGAATATTCAGACCCTTGAGTTCTCGTTTAGGATTCTACTGTCACACGAATTGTACTTTCGAGCGCAGATCTCCTTGCGAATACCAGCAGATGTGACAGCCTTGAAGCCTTTCCCTGACAAAGGTCAACGGGGTTTATTGCTGCACAACGCGCGTTAGTCGAAGATATGCAGTCACCCTGGGTTTTTCAAGGCCTGATACGGCCATTATCTGCATCCCCTTACCGGGGCTTGTGCAAAAGGTTTGCTACTTGCCAATGGGATACAGCAATTTCGCTGCCAGCCAACGCCAGATCGGGATTCAGCCTTCGAGCAATGATTTCAGGCTGTCCAGTGTGGCTTTTCCTGTCGCCGCATTGCGCTCATCTGCCTGACTGGAACTCGGGTCCCCGAGTCGTATCAGGTCTTCCTGCGAGATAGCATCAAGAAATCGGCTGGGTTCATTGGCCGACGTTTCACCAAATCGCTGGCGGGTACGAGCCCATGTGAAGGTGAGTTTGAATCTGGCCCGTGTCATACCCACGTAGGCGAGACGACGCTCTTCTTCAATGGATTTATCATCGCTGCTGGCATGATGAGGCAGTACACCTTCTTCCATACCAATGATGTAGACATAAGGGAACTCCAGCCCCTTTGCCGCATGCAAGGTCAT
>CALFCE010000254.1 GCA_937951215.1 uncultured Granulosicoccaceae bacterium | reverse complement strand
CTCAGTTCACATCAACTCGATCGTCTGTCCGCGAGGCAGGGATA
The DNA here is from genome assembly GCA_937951215.1 of uncultured Granulosicoccaceae bacterium. Classification (GTDB taxonomy): domain Bacteria; phylum Pseudomonadota; class Gammaproteobacteria; order Granulosicoccales; family Granulosicoccaceae; genus CALFCE01. The sequence goes on along the minus strand of CALFCE010000254.1, from coordinate 4,133 downwards.
CGCGCTGCTGAAATGCTGCTTCAGCAAATAGACAAGCCCTCACTGGCGGCCCAAACCCAGATGGTAGAAACAAAACTGACTTTGGGATCCTCAACCGGGCCCTGCCCTGGCTGACCTTACAATCAGGCAGCAATCAGAATTTCGCTAACAGTGTGATCCTTGCGCTGGCAAAGGATAAAAAAACCTAACAGCCATGGTCAAGTTGAGCTTCACGGCGAAGCCCACACAAACACGACCGCAAGCGTTACGACCGAGATAGCAGTGGTCACCACTACAGTAGCGGCTGATCGTTGCACATAAACACTGTAGCGTTGTGCGACCACAAACAATAGCGCTCCGGTAGGCAGCGCTGCCAGGATGACAGCTGTGTCCAGCCAGAAATCCTGCAGATCAAACACATATCGCCCGACCCACCAGGTAATCAACGGGTAGATCAACAATTTCAGCAATGAGATAGCCCCGATCTCACGTGCGCCTGCAGTGACGTTAAAACCATACAGCGACATACCCAACGCAAACAGAGCTGTGGAGCCAGCACCTCGCGCCAGTAGATCAAGCAGGTTTTCGGCAGGCAGCGGCAAGCTCAATCCCGACCAGGAAAACATTGCACCTAAAACGGGAGAAACAATCAAGGGATTACGCAGCGACGACAGCAAGACTGAATACCACTTGCCATCCCGGCGGCTGGCTAACTGACTGCTCTCGATTAAAACAGCAGACAAAGTCAGAAACATCACGTTGCTAAGCAAAGTAACAATAATCGCAGGTGCTGCCCCCTTGGGACCATAGGCCAAAATCAACAACGGGATGCCAAGATATACAGTGTTGGAAAAAATAGTCGCCATCCCGAACAGCGTCATGACCGACAAGCTGCGATGCCTGAAAAACAACCAACCCACCACTACACTGATCTCAATCGTTGCCAAGGTCGCGAGAATGAACGTACCAATAAAAGGCAGATTGATGACTTCTGCAATAGGTACTCTGGCGCAAGAGAGAAACAACATCGGAGGCAACGCGATGTAAAACACAAACTTGTTCAAGGCCTCAGCTGAATCTTCCCCCAGCAGGCCAAATCTGCGCGACAACACGCCCGCCAGAATCACACCAAACACCGGCAAAACAATATTCAGAACCGCAGACAATTTAAATTCCCTCAAAAACCGGGGGACAGTATACCTATTACCAGCACACGATCTGCCCGCCAGCTTACATAACGCCGATCAGGACAAGACCCGGCGTCAGGTTTGCCGTAGAATAGGGACTGTTCACGACACAAAAAGGAATAGTCATGCCCGCACTTCGCCAGGACGTCGACCCAGACGGCCTACTAGAGTATTCAGTGGTTTACACAGACCGTGCACTGAATCACATGTCTAAATCATTTCAACAAGTGATGAACGACATTTCATCGATGCTGAAAACCGCCTACAACGCGGAAGCTGCAGTGGTGGTACCCGGCGGCGGAACCTTCGGTATGGAAGCTGTAGCAAGACAATTTGCTCGTGGCCAGCGCTGCATGGTGCTTAGAAACGGGTGGTTCAGTTATCGATGGTCACAGATCCTCGAAACAGCTAATTTACCGTCTGACATGCACGTATTGAAAGCACAACGGCAAGGGGATTCCAAAACGGCACCTTTTGTCCCTGTGCCGATAGAAGAAGCCTGCGCTGCCATTCGAGAGCACAAACCCGATTTGTTTTTCGCCCCGCATGTAGAAACGTCGGCCGGGCTGATTCTACCTGACGGCTATCTGAAACAACTGGCCGATACTGTTGCCGAGGTGGGCGGTTTGTTCATACTGGATTGTGTTGCCTCCGGCACCATTTGGGTAGATATGAAGGAACTTGGCATCGACGTTCTGGTCACCGCTCCCCAAAAAGGTTGGAGTGGCCCGTCATGTGCTGGCATGGTGACACTCGGCAGTCGGGGCCTCGAACGATTGGGTGAGACCCGCAGCGACAGCTTTGCCTGTGATCTCCGCAAGTGGCACGACATCATGGTGGCCTATGAAGACGGTGGGCATGCCTATCACGCAACCATGCCAACCGATGCACTGCGCCTCGCAGCTCGGCAAATGCAGGAAACCTGTGATACCGGCTTTGACAAAACCAAACTGTTTCAACAACAACTCGGTGACAAGGTACGGCAAATGTTCGCCCGACATGGTTTCCAAAGCGTTGCTGGCAAAGGCTTTGAAGCTCCCGGCGTTGTTGTTGTCTATACCGACAACCCTGCGATCCAGAGTGGCCGCCGATTTCTGGAAGAGGGCTTGCAGGTTGCAGCTGGCGTTCCGCTGATGGTGGATGAGGGCCCGGATTTCAGCACAGTCAGAACCGGGCTGTTTGGCCTCGACAAGCTGAACGACATTGATGGCACCGTTAAGCGGCTGGAGGATGCTGTCAAAAAGGTGGTTGCAGAATCAGAGCCTGTTCTTTGACAAAATTGCAGCGAAATCTGCATCCATTCAACGATACAGCCTGACACTGACCTGCCATTTGGGCTTACAGCAGTAAGCCCAGCACCGGCTTACAGGCGGCCAATTATTGGCAGCTAACCTCGATAAGTTGAGGAAAAGAGGCAGTCACGACTGACCTCCACATACAGGGAAGCACGCAGTGTACAGGGAAGCTACACGATTTCATTTCATTCTCGTTCTATCTATTGTTATAGCCCTGACGTTTACCTTTTTACCCGTCAAACCTGCACTCTCGGAAACAAAACTTGAACTGGTTTTCGGCGTCTATACCACCGACAAACCAACTGAAATGGTAAAAACTTTCAGACCGGTCCTGTCCGCTATCGAAGAAGATATAAGTCAAAAATTAGGCACACCGGTTTCCATTCGCATGAACATTTCCCGTACCTATGAACAGGGCGTAGCAGCTCTTGTAAACGGAGAGGTGGACTTTGCGCGGCTTGGACCAGCCTCCTATATCGCTGCCTCACAGCAGAACCCCGGAATAAAAATCCTCGCGCTGGACAGTAAAAACCGGGAACAGACGACCAAGGGAATCATTTGCGTACATGAGAACAGCCGTTTTCAGAAAATTGGCGATTTACAAAATTCCAGGTTTGCCTTTGGGAACGAAAACTCAACTATCGGACGCTATCTTTCACAGGCGTATTTACTAAAGCACGGAATCGCCTCGGATAGTCTCGAACACCACGAGTATCTCGAACGCCATGATCTGGTCGCCCATGCGGTCGCAATAGGCCGTTTCGATGCAGGAGCACTAAAGGAAAGCACATTCAGGAAATTGGTCCAAAAGGGACTGCCACTGCGAGCACTCGCGCAATTTCCCAATGTCAACAAACCCTGGGTTGCCAGCGCAGACATGAATGAGCAGATGGTCAACAATCTACGATCGGTGTTGCTTAACCTGTCTTCTCCAGAAGCGTTCAAGGCGCTGGGTCGGAACCAATTTGTCAAAGGACACGATTCGGATTTCACAGACACACGCACTGCAATCAATAACAACCATGCATTCTTTGCCACCACCTCGAAGGTCAAAACAGCGACTAGCGACGAGCAATAAAGCATAGTGCGCTTCAAATTCACGCATCGCCAACCCTGGCCACTGTGGCTGAAAATCTTTGCTGCATTGGTTTGTGCCATGCTACTTGTCACCTCTCTAGCCGTGCAACTGGACAATAGGGTTCGAGTGCAACAACTCAATGATGAGCTGACTCAACGAAGTTTTCTGATTCTTAAACTGATATCGGCGGGCGCTCAGGAATTAATCATTGTGGAAGACGTCCCCATGCTTGATTCCCTGGTAAGCGAGACCTCTGCACTGGACCCGGATCTGAATTCTATTCTGATTACAAACGAATCCGGACAGGAGATGTCGTATTGGAGTCGACATGATGAAACACCGTCTCCTTCTATCTATACCTTCGAACAAAGCATCGAATACGAAGGGGAACACTTTGGCAATGTCAAAGCACAATGGGATCCGATTGGTCTCTCTGAGAAAGTTGACAAAAGACTTTCCCGAGGCAGACAGACTCTCATACTGTCTTTGTTGGCACTAACCTCAGTGATCTTGGTCCTGCTACATATCTTTATTGCTTCACCGTTAAACAAACTAACCCAACGCCTCAGGAGTTTTTCAGACAAGCTTCCTGAT
>CALFCE010000253.1 GCA_937951215.1 uncultured Granulosicoccaceae bacterium | reverse complement strand
TTCCCCTCGTTTGATTTGCCCACCGCGAACACCATGGTCCAGTGCCAGAGGGATTGATGCGGCCGAAGTATTGCCATGCTCTGCCACCGTCAGTATGACTTTCTCCATCGGCATGCGTAATTTTTTGGCCGTGGCTGCAATGATTCTGTTGTTGGCTTGGTGCGGCACCAGCCAGTCAATATCGGACTTTTGCATATTGTTGGCGCCCAATGTTTCATCAACAATGCGCCCCAGCGTATTCACCGCAACTTTAAAAACCTCAGACCCTGCCATCTCGACATAGGCCCGGCCTTCCTGCACAGCAGCATAGTTGTTTGACACGCCACTTGGCACATGCAGCAAGCGTGCATAGTCACCATCAGCATGCAGATGAGTGGAATAGATTCCGGGTTCATCAGAAGCTTTGATTACCACCGCCCCGGCACCATCACCAAACAGAACACAGGTATTGCGGTCGGTCCAGTCGATAATGCGGGAAAAAGTCTCGGCACCAACCACCAGTGCACATTTGGAAGTACCGGTCTTTACGAATTTATCTGCCACTCCCAGCGCATAGACAAAACCGGTACACACAGCCTGAACATCAAACGCCGGGCAACCATGAATATCGAGCTTGCTTTGCAGCAGACAGGCTGTGCTCGGAAACACCCTGTCAGCAGTGGTTGTCGCAACCACAATCAGGTCGATCTCATCGGTGGCAATGCCGGCAGCCTCTATCGCGCGACGAGAAGCTGCCTCCGCAAGATCAAGTGTGTATTCACCTTCCGCAGCGATATGTCTCTGCTTGATACCGGTGCGCGCCTGTATCCATTCATCGGTGGTATCCACCATGGATTCAAGTTCGCGATTGGTCAGTATGCGCTCCGGCAAATAACTGCCAGTGCCGGCGATACGAGAATATATAGTCACGTGGCTTGCCTGGCGTTATTGGCCGTGTCAGGTAAATGATTTTCAACCTGCTGGCCGATAAGTTCGGGTACGTTTTTGGCAATCTCAAGGTGCGCAATTTTTATTGCATTGGCAAACGCCTGCGCGTCAGCGCCACCATGGCTTTTAATCACAACACCACGCAAACCCAATAGTGTGGCACCGTTGTATTTGGCCGGATTGATACGGTTGCGAAAGGCCAGCAACACCGGTCGAGCCAGCAGCCCGATCAACTTATTCAACGGGGTGCGGGTGAATTCATCTTTCAAGTAGTGCGACACCATACGCGCGACACCTTCGCTGGTTTTCAGAGAAACGTTACCGACAAACCCATCGCACACAATAACATCCGCCTTGTCGGTGTAAATTTCATCACCTTCGACATAACCCACGTAGTTAAGGCTGCTTTGCTGTAGCAGCACAGCTGTTTCTTTGACCAGCTCGTTACCTTTCAGATCTTCCGAGCCAATATTGAGCAAGCCCACCTTGGGACTATCAAGAGCATCGACAGCACCCGTTAGCACCGATCCCATGACCGCAAACTGCAGCAGGTTTTGCGGTGTGCAATCCGTGGTGGCGCCAAGGTCAAGCATATGAGTATGACCACCATGCATCGCCGGAATGACGGTGCAAATTGCCGGGCGGTCGATACCGGGTAAGGTTTTCAGGACAAATTTGCTGATGGCAACCAGCGCAGCGGTATTACCAGCACTGACGCAGGCGCCAGCGGTACCTTCCTTTACCTGATTCACCGCGACACGCATGGAGGAGTTCTTCTTGCTGCGCAGTGCAACCGAGACCGAATCTTCCATGGTCACTACTTCATCGGCTTCGACAATTTCAACCCGGCCATCGGCCATCAGCGAATCCGTGCCGGAACCGGTCAGACAACTTTCGATGTGCTGGCGATTACCCACCAGAAGAAGTTTGAGAGAGGGGTCAGATTGCAGAGCTGCGGCTGCAGCCTCGACGATGACAGCAGTGCCCGCATCGCCACTCATCGCGTCGAGCGCTATCGTATGATTGGCGCTCACGCGTTCGTTAGTGCTGGCTGTTTACCAAGCGAAGTGCCTCGATGCACCATGCGTCGAAGCCCAAACACCCGACCAGACACCTGACCGGATTGGCTTCGAAGCACTGAGAGACGTGCAGTGGGGGTGGTGCCCCTGGTCCTTGCAGTATTCACGTCTTCGGGATTTTTCAGGCGTGAGGAATCCTACTCGTCGTCGTCCTCATCATCATCGATAGCCTGCTCGACAACCAGGTTGCCTTTGTAAAAGCCATCTTTGGTTATATGGTGGCGTCGATGCAGCTCACCAGAGGTCGGGTCAGTCGACAGTGTTGCGCCTGACAGACTGTCATGGGATCGCCGCATTCCGCGTCGAGAAGGTGTTTTACGGCTTTTTTGTACTGCCATTGCTGGCGTCTCCTGCTGGTTAGCTTGGGTTCAAAATAAGTTAATGTTGGTCGAACTTGATATCTTTCAGCACGGCAAACGGATTTTCCTTGCGACGAGGTGGCTCGTTCATCACATCCACATCTACTTTATGCTGTGGAAACGGGATATTCTCAAAACTGCATTCTTCTTCTGTCTGATGACGCGCAACAGCAGGCAAGTGCAACAGAACTTCATCCTCCAGCATTTCGGCCAATGAAATGCAGCCTTCGTCATCGAGCATTACCGGCTCCAGATCATCCGGCATTGCATCGGCCACCTTTTCACTGGTGGCAAACACCAGTCGGAAGGTTTCCTCCATCTGGTAAAGGCATGGGTGCAGACAGCGTTGACACTGCAACAGCAAGCCTGCTGACAATTTACCTCTGGCCTCAATAGTTGGTGCATCGCGAGCGATATCATCGCTGAGTTCTTCAATGCCAGCTCTGGCATAGGTTTCAAGGCTGAACTCTACCGAAACCCCGGACTCATCTGAAATACTGGCGCTACTGATCTCCCCGGAGTTCGACTCCTGAATCAGCAAGGCGGCTAATCTCGGCATGCGATCAAACGGTATATCAGCCCGAAAAACCACACGCTTTGCGCTGGGAGTCAGGCTGAGTTTGAACTCCGCCTGCCGCACCAATGACACAGGATTAAATCGCGCAGGAGACTCTTCAAAAATCGAATTTGCCACCGCTTTTCCAACTCCGACAATCTGGCCCCAACAAACCGGCCGCGACAAACCGGCTCAGTCTGCCGGCCTCCGACAGCGTTTTTCGCCCGCCGAGCATCAGCATCGACCTAAACGGTCAAGAGTAAACAACCTGTTAGCTTCTGTCAAAGCTAATCTGGCACAATAGGGCCTCGAGCACGCTGTGGCCAGAGGCCGCCCACTTTTGCCCCGATTACCCTGCATTAGCCCGCTGTGATCCATACGACTTTCAGCCCGCTAGCCAGCAGCAAAGGACAGTATAGCCACCATGTCAGCAGACAGCCCTGCAACCGCTACACAACGCCCCCTGATACTGGCCTCGACTTCACGATATCGCGCTGAACTGCTGTCTCGGCTGCACCTCGAGTTCACGCAGCTGGCTCCTGACTGCGATGAGACACCGCTGGTCGGCGAATCACCAGCTGAGCTCGTGGTCCGCCTGGCCGAAGCCAAGGCGCGCAGTCTATTGGGCCAACCCTCGAGTTCAGATGCGGTCATTATCGGCTCTGATCAAGTCGCCGATCTGGATGGGGAGATTCTCGGCAAACCAGGTGATACAGCTAACGCGACCAGACAATTAACTCAAATGAGCTCGCAATCCGTGGTATTCAGAACCGGCCTTTGTGTGCTGGACGGTGCTACTGGCGCCAGCAACACCGAAATCGTGAATGTGACTGCCGTTTTTCGCAAGCTTGATCTGGCAGAAATTGAGCGCTATCTGGCTGCGGAGAAACCGTTTGACTGCGCTGCCAGCTTTCGCTCCGAAGGACTCGGCATCGCGCTGCTGGAATCCCTGCAAAGTGATGATCCGTCTGCGGTGATCGGCTTGCCGCTTTTACGTCTGGCAGTACTTCTGAGAGATCACCGGTTTTTACTGCCCTAGCTTTTACTGCCCTAATGCTGCAGAAAATCGATCACCCACGGTACCAACCACAACACCGTGCTCTGCAACACGGCCCAGGCCATGACGCCTGCCAGCACATCGTCAAGCATGATGCCCATTCCGCCGTCGACTCTGCGATCCACCCAACCAATGGGCCAGGGTTTTACAATGTCGAAAAATCGGAACAATAAAAAACCCAACAGCAGATAGAGCCACCCCGCTGGTGCCATAAACAGCGTAATCAGCATGCCCACCACCTCATCCCAGACTATAGCCGGATGATCGTGCTGGCCGAGGTTGCCGGCACAGCGTTCACAACACCATACGCCAAAGGCGAACAGCACCACCAAAAGCCCGAGGTAAAAGAAATGATTAACGCGTGGCATCACCAGAAAAATAGGCAGAGCCAACAAGGTACCTACTGTGCCCGGGGCATGACGGGCCAGACCCAAACCGAACCCCAAGGCAAAGAAGTTAGCCGGTTGGGCAAAAAGCTCTTCAACTGTGACCGGGCGTTTCAATCCTGACCGTCCCTGACTGTGACGCTTTTGGCGTCAGGGCCCTGCTGGTCGGTTAGTGCCTTTTGTTCGATAGGACGTAGCGAGGCAGCCGTCTTGTCCAGCACGGCATTGACAAATTTGTGCCCTTGATCAGCCCCGAACTTCTTGGTGATTTCCACCCACTCATTGATAACCACTTTCATCGGTGTATCAAGACGGTGCGCCAGCTCGTAGGCTGCAATTCGACAAATACACCGTTCTATCGGATCGATCTCTTCGATTGGCCGGTCGAGGCCAGCCTGCAAACTCAGATCAAGCTCTTCGCTGAGGCGCGGAATAGCGTTCAGCAGTTCCGAGAAATACTCAAGGTCGGATCGATCCATTTCCTGCGTTTGCAGAAACTGCTTTTCGATCACTTCACTATCGGGATGGTTACCTGCTGTCAGGTTCAGATCCCACTGGTAGACGGCCTGCAGCGCTTTGACTCTGGCGTTTCGTCGACGGGTTTGTTTTGAAAGGCTCACAGTCGCAACTTATTCACGCCGCCAAGTGGTTTGGCCGGCTTTATCCTCAAGTATAACTCCCTCGGCCTTAAGTTGGTCGCGAATCGCATCGCTGCGAGCCCAGTCACTGGCACCACGGGCCAGCAATCGTTCTTCAATCAATGCCTCTATTGCCGAATCATCCAGTGCACCATCATTGCCGGTGCCACCTTTCAGATAGGCTTCAGCGTCCTGCCCCAGAATACCCAGCCTTTGGCCGAGGTGTACCAGGGTGGCCGCACAGTCAGCACTCATCTCCGGGTTTTGTTGTTGCTGTCGATTGATCTCACTGGCCAGCTCGAACATCACCGCCATCGCACCTGCAGTGTTGAAATCATCATCCATTTCAGCATTGAAGCGATCCACCCAGCTGACTGTCGCTGCGGGTGGATTCCACTCAGGGTCACCGGTGACATTGCCCAGCTCATGCCCGCGCAGCGCCGTGTACAAACGACGCAATGACGTTCTGGCCTGCTGCAGTTGCGCCTCGGAATAATTAATCGGGCTGCGGTAATGGCTGGAGTTATAGAAAAATCTCAGTTCTTCACCACTATAGTTTTGCAGGATATCGCGCACCGTGAAAAAGTTGCCGAGTGACTTGGACATTTTTTCATCGTCGAGCCGGACCAGCCCGTTGTGCATCCAGTAGTTGGCAAAGGCACAGTCATGCGCAGCTTCACTCTGGGCAATTTCATTTTCATGATGTGGGAACTGCAGATCCAGACCACCACCATGAATATCGAAGGTCTCACCCAACAGGTTCTCGGCCATCGCAGAACATTCTATATGCCAGCCCGGTCGCCCTGGCCCCCATGGCGAATCCCAATGCGGTTCGTTCGGCTTGACCGATTTCCACAAGACAAAATCTGCCGGATCGCGTTTATGCTCGTCAATGGCAACCCGCTCGCCTGCACGCATATCGTCCAGGTTACGCCCGCTGAGCTTGCCATACTGCGGGAAGCTGCCAACAGCGTAATAAACATCGCCACCTTCAACATGATACGCATGCCCCTTGTCGACCAACGACGAAATCATGGTCAGCATCCCGTCTATCGTCTCGGTAGCGCGAGGTTCATGGGTTGGCGGTGCAATGCCAAGCGACGCTTCGTCCTCATGCATGGCATCGATAAAACGATTGGCCAAATCCGAAAAGGGCTCATTGTTGGCATTGGCCCGATCGATGATCTTGTCATCGATATCGGTGATATTGCGGACGTATGTGACGTCGTAGCCACGCGCCAACAGATGCCGGTAAACGGTGTCAAACACGACCATCAGCCGGGCATGTCCAATATGGCAATGATCGTACACCGTCATGCCACAGACATACATTCCCACCTTGCCTTCCTGCCTTGGTACAAACGTTTCTTTTTTTCGACTTAATGAGTTGTGGATTTGTAACATGCTGGATCAGAATCCCGGGCCTGAATCAATGGCGGTGAACATCAGTACAATACTAGCCGATAACCCGATCAGTGGTAACCGGCAGCCTGAAAGTTCGAGTATTTATCAACAAAGTTTGTGATTAACGTTGAAATAGCGGTGTATCATTCAGCACAGCAAGACCCGCACCGAACGGCCAATCCTGACAGTAATCCATTGTTACCCGGGTGACAGGCGGGTGAGCCCCGGCAACTGTGAATGGCAAATGCGATTGGCAATAGCGATTCGGGAGCAGGCAGAATTGGGGTTACCCGATGGTTAACGGCCCACTGTTTGCAATCAATTACGGTAAAATTTGTCATACGCCCAATTCGGCACCCTGACCAGCGGTCCGGTGGCCTGAAACGGGAGTTTCACCAAACTACTAAAACATGTGCAAGGTTACGCTGCGCGGGTTCTTGAACAGAGCGAGAATAAATCGAGAACCCATGTATTGCTGGATCCAAGAAATTCTATGATGCGACGACACAGAATCCTTTCCGCTGCCCTTTTGTGTATAGCTGCGGCTGCTACCTTCGGGCTGAAATATTCCACCGCTGCCAGTGAGCAGAACGGCTCTGCGGCCAGTACCGAAGCCGAAGCACCCAATCCGTCTCCCCAGGTGTCTCTAACCACCAGTGTTGGCAAAATTGTCCTCGAATTGGATCGACGCATGGCTCCCGAGTCAGTCGAGAACTTTCTGGAGTATGTAGAGAGCGATTTCTACAACGGCACCATTTTCCACCGCGTCATTGATGGCTTTATGATCCAGGGTGGTGGGTTTTCAGCCGACTACAAACGCAAGGATACACGCGCTCCTATCCGCAATGAGGCCAACAACGGTCTGAAAAACCGCCGCTACACAATAGCGATGGCACGGACCAATGCGCCCCACTCGGCTACGTCCCAGTTCTTTATCAACACCCAGGACAACGACCCACTGGATCATACCGGTGCCACCGCCAGAGGATGGGGTTATGCAGTGTTCGGTCGGGTGATCGAAGGCACAGAGGTGGTCGATAAAATCAGCGGCTCGCTGACCGGTCCAGGCGGCCCGTTCAGCCGTGACGCCCCGCAAACCCTAATCATCATTGACGATGCATCACTGGTCGGAGGCGATGAGGATTTAGGGTCTGAAAAAGACCAGAAACCGGCGGCATCAGAAACGCCCAAGCCGACGACCGACACGAAAAAAGAGTAAACTTGAGGGTCGTAACCAGCAGGACGACCCTAAATGATTGCCAAGCTCCACACCAATCACGGTGTGATTACCCTGACACTTGATGCCGAAAACGCACCTTTAACCTGTGCCAATTTCCAGCGCTACGCTGAAGAAGGGCATTTTGACGGTACGATTTTCCATCGCGTAATCCCGGGGTTTATGATCCAGGGGGGTGGCTTTGATGCTTCAATGCAACAGAAAAGCACCCACGAAAACATAAAAAACGAAGCCACCAATGGCCTGAAAAACACCCGGGGCTCTGTCGCCATGGCGCGTACTCCCGATCCCCATTCAGCCAGCTCACAGTTTTTTATTAACCTGTCTGACAACAGTTTCCTCGACTTCAGCGCTGAAACACCCGACGGCTGGGGATATTGCGTATTCGGCCAGACTACAGACGGTATGGAAGCAGTAGATTCCATCGCGAAGGTGGCGACCGGAAATCACGGCCCACACGGTGACGTACCCACTGAAACCGTGACCATTGACAAGGTTGAAATAGAAACCGCAGCCTGAAACCCATGCAAGCCTGCTTTATCGCTGACCTGCACCTGCAGG
>CALFCE010000252.1 GCA_937951215.1 uncultured Granulosicoccaceae bacterium | reverse complement strand
GGTCGATTTAAAATCCGACAGTGCACTGTAAACGTTGGCAGCCGAGATAAAAGCACCCGGGTTGAGCTCAGCATCTTGCAAGGATTTGGCAATTTGTTCCATTTCGCCAACAAACCGCCACGCCTTTGGAGCATTCCTGCTGGCCGCTCGATCAAGTTTTGCGCGTAACCCTTCTTGTGACCATGACCATTCTTTTGTAAGCGCATCTCCGAGCTCGTGGTGTTCGGCCAGCGCGAAAATATTCAGTAGAAGCGCGTCAGACCCTTTGGTCCAGGCGGCATAAGCCATCTTCATGGCTGATGCTGTCCCCGGTCGCTCATCAAGACAGATAGCCTCAAACGGCGAGTTTGTTAATAAGTTGGCGATATCAGGTGCTTGCTGGCCGGAAAGATAAAGACGGGTGGAGCCGGATTGCCATGCGGGTGGACCGATAATGCCAGCATCAATAAACTCTATAGAGTTTGATACCAGCAAATCATTGATCGCGGTGCTGGTTGACGGGGCGATGGCATTGCAGTCGACATAAGTTTTGTTTATTCCGGTTTTACCAAATCCGCTTTCGCAAACCGCTTGCGCGACTGCATGGGCTTCGCCGGGAGGGCAAACAGAGAAAATAATATCGCACTGCTCGCACAGCTGTGACAAATTTCCGAGGTTTGTCAGCTGCTGTGATTCAGCCCGTTCTTTGGTTTGCGGGCTGCGTCCATCACCTGCCCAACACACCTCGTGCTGATTGCCTTTCAGTGCGGCAGCCAGGCTGATGCCCATCAACCCAGGATGTAGTAATCCGATTTTCATCGTTTTGTTCTCACTTTTAAGGTAGGTGGTCGTTTAAAATCATTATCTTGCAGCAGACGGTGTCCGTCCATAGTCCATGGGCCAGTAACCCCTGGGTTAGTAAGCCATGGGTCAGTAAGCCATGGGTCAGTCATATTGGAAATCGAGCCGGAAGGGCTCACCCAGAACAGAATGTTCCAGAATCATCCACACCGCAAGTTCAATTCTGTGGAAACCGATAGCGCAGCCCTGCTACAGTTTGAAACGTAAAATGGATAAGGTAAGTGTCATGTTACATCGTTTATGGTCAATGCTATTAATCACTTGTTTGGCTGTCTTGTCAGTGTCAGTTGTTGCAGCTGCCGACTGGAACACCATGGCGATCCAGTGGCATTCGTATGATGACGGAGTACAGTTGGCAGCGGCTGAGCGTCGACCGGTGATGCTTGTCTTTCATTCTGAAGGCTGTGGAGCCTGTGACGAATACAGTGAGTTGTTTTTCGACCCCGCCATTGTTAAAGCCAGCAAACCCTATGTCATGATCTTGATGGACGATGACGAGAATGAAGACATTAGTTTGCAATACGCGCTGGATGGCAGCTACGTACCCAGAACCTATTTTCTCGACCCGGATGCTACTGTCCTGCCGGTGACCATCGGTAAACCAGATTCCAGGTTTTTGTACTATCTGGGGCCTCAAGGGGCAGATGTACTGGCGGGTTTTATGCTGGCAGCGCTGAAACTGTCGACACCTTAGTGGCCGGTATCAGTGGCAGGGGTCTTGTCTTCAGTTAACGAGGGCGTCGAAGCTGACAGTGAGAAAATCACCAGCCGGGATCGTGGGAAGAACCCACTGGACCGTGTTGCCGGACATCAAAGTACCGGCATGACTAATATTGGATACGCCGCTGAATCCGGCGGGAATGGTGTCGACAACCGCCGCATTTTCCGCCGCAAACGGCCCATTGTTGGTAACGATGATAGAAAAGGTCACTGTGCTGCCAAGGCGTGGATCTTCGTTTGACACTGTTTTGCTGAGTACGAGTTCCGCCCGGGTCGTATGTTCCAGCGTCTTGATTTTATATTTGGTCATTGGACAGTCGGGTGCATAGACTGTCAGCCCGCTGCTTGCAGCATCCATATCGGTCCAGCTGCCGGTGGGTAACAAACGGTACTGCATCCCTCCAGGGCCATCGCAGCATCTTTCGAACCCCAGTGAATCAATTTTGTACACGCCAGTATCCAGATTTATGGAACCGACGTAGGTGTCGGGATCGCTGTAGTTCAAGCTCCACCAAATGTCCTCGCTCCAATCGGCTTCCAGGACATTATCCGCGACTGTAAATTCTCCTCCATGTCCGTGATCGGCACCATAACGGAACTCGTAATTGCCCGCGACACCAATCTCCAGAAAGGATTGTATATGGTAGGCAATATCATTATTGGCACCAAACTCGGTGCTATTGTCGGTGTTGGTGCTCGACACTTGTGTGCAGCCGTACTGCGGGTTGGATGAAATTTCGTCTTCGTTGAACAAGGTATCTCCCTCAGCGCGGGATTCAGGGCCGGGTTCAGCACCGGTATAGGGTTGGGTGTGATACCTGAACCCTTTGGTATCAAATGTCGAGGCAGCATCACTTGATGAAACAGCTGTCGGGTCGGCATAGCGGAGGATAAATTCGGTCGTGTTTGGCGAGGCCGGGATTGAAGGCAGCTTTACCCAGATTTCCGCTACTTCAGCCACGGTATCGCAGCTTTCTACAAAGTGGCCGAGTGTTGCTCCTGCTGTATCAACGGCTGTGATATCCGCGCAATTGTTGCTCCAGTCGAAACCGGGAGCCGAGCTTGAATCGAGAGAGATTTTAATGCTGTGATCACTTAATGCGGCACCGATGCTTCCTACTACAACGGGCAGGCGTACCGAATGCATCGAATGAGTAGCGGTGGAAAACAGCAACAGGGCTGATGCCAGACAAATTTTGATTGATTTGAACTGCGCACAGCCAATGGCACTCAAAGCGTCCATGCAATACTTCTCAAGGCGTTCCTGCCTTAGTTGAATCCCTGATACCGGGAAGTCTGATCAGATTCCTTTTTAATTTACAAAAGCAAAGTATTTGCCAACCTTCCGCTTATGTCTGGCCAGGAAAACCGTGTGCTGGCGATGGCATGGATTTATCAGGTGTGCAGTAAATAGTACTGCACAATTATCCATTTTTGGGGCCCACTTTGGGACCCAAAGAAGGGGAGTCATTTAGGGGTTCAATTTGGACAGCTCACCTGACTTTCGAACGGCGGCCAGTAATTCGAGAGCTTTGACCGGTTTGTGCAGCAATAGGCAATCCATCGAGTCAGCGTCTGCCTTTAGCTCTTCTGAGGTATGGCCGGTTACCAGTATGGCAGGAATATTGTGGCCGGTTTCCTTCCTTATTGCGTTTACTGTTGCAATACCATTGCGCTCATGACCCAACTCGTAATCGGCAACAATAACATCAGGTAGTTTGCTCAACTCGGCAAGCCGTTCAAAAGCTGCATCCATAGAGTTTGCAATCACAGCCTGATATCCATGCAGATCGAGCACCGATTGGGTGCCTTGCAAAATGGTTTCTTCATCATCAATGACCAGTACCAATTGTCTGTCGTCGGGGTTGGCATTTTCCACAGGTGGTGGCTGTGGTTCTGCAGCCGGAGTGGTATTGAGTGCCTTACCGGCCGGGATGTTCAGTGTGAACCGGGTTTTCTGGTCAATGACTGATTCGACCGCTACCTTGATGTCGAGTAAATTGCAGAGTCTGTGCACGATCGCCAGGCCCAATCCAATGCCGGGCCCCTCACGTTTGGATGCAGGTTTGTGATATTCCTTGAAAATATTCTCCAGCTCATCAGCTTCAATGCCGCAGCCAGTATCGGATACAGTTATCACGATACTGTCGTCCTGGCGATGTGCTGATAAGCCGATACTGCCGGACTGGGTGTTTTCAAATGCGTTGTCGACAAGGTTTCTGACGATGCGCGAGCAGAGCATTGGATCTGTACGAGCCCATCCCGGCTCGACGTCGTAGTCAAACCGCAGGCCTTTTTCTGACGCAATTTGCCGGTATTCACTTTCCAGAACACTACAACAGGTAGTGACATCAACATCGACGATATCCGGCACCACCACACCTGCATCCAGCCTGGAGATATCCAGCAAACTACTGAACATGGCGTAAAGGGTTGAGGTAGATTCTTTTAACTTGCTCATAAGAGCCAGATCTTCCTCCTTGCTCAACCGGGAGTTGAGTACATCAAGGAACAAGCCCATCGCATGCAGTGGCTGTCTTAAATCGTGGCTTGCAGCAGCCAGAAAACGATTCTTGGCTTCAACCGCCGATTCCGCTATATCCTTGTGCTCTTCGGTTTTCTTTTTTTCACTGGTGACCTGCTGCAGCATTTCGGTACGCTCATTCAGCAGCCGTTCGTTCTGGCTTTGTTCAGTGATATCTTTTACACAGACAAGCAATGCATAGACATTGCCGTAAGCATTGATTAGTGGAACCCGATACGTTTGCTTATGCCGAATGTCAGAATTGAATACTTGCCAATTGGGCGCATCCTCTATGCTGGTCAAACCAGTGCTGGTGACCGCATCGTCTTGTGACCAGAATCCCGCCCATTGGCTTTCCGGGTCGCCAAAAACATCGCGTTCGCTACTGCCGATTTCCAGATCATTGTGCCCGATAATTTCGCTCATGCTGTGTTTGGCTGTTTCACAAAACATGTCCGGGACAAACACAAATCGATGCTCCAGATCCTTGACGATGATCCAGTCGGAAGAGTTATCAACTATTTGCTGGAAGGCTTGCGAGATGGGGTGTTGACGGTGATCCAGATCCAGTGGTCGCTTGAACAACTTGATGGTCTCGACAACGCGGCGAGAAAAAACCGTCAGCTCGGTGTTTTGTAGCTCCGCTGCGTGAATGATATTGATGACCGGACAATTGAACGGATAGCCTGGCTCAAATGTCACGGAATCATCAGTCAGCACCAGAACAGGAAGCTCAGGGGAGCAACCAGCCAGCGTGGTTAACAGAGCTTGTTGTCTTGTTCTGATGTCAACCAGCAGGCAATCGAAACGGCGCGGAAAAGTAATTTCTGTCAGAAACAGCAAATCGCTTTCGAGCTTGAATACGGTGAATCGGCAACGTGAATTACCCTCAAGGTGGCCAAAAAATGACGGGCTATCCGTGACCACAGCAATTTCCAGCACCGTTGTTTCCGGTGCTTGCGAATGTTGCTTGTCGGGGTTGTTAGCTCTCAATCGTGCCGAATCCGATGGCCGGCCAGAACCATGGCCGATATTAGGCTCCGGGATCATCCACATCCCGAAGGTCAGCCGATTAACCCTAACCCAGACATCCTGATCAATTCAAGTCCGGCCGCTCAATTGTGGAGGATGTTCGGGGGCTTGAGAGGTTGCGACAGCCATGGGTGCCATTGCTGTCGGTCCATTCGAAAAAACGCACCGCTGCTTTTCCGTCACACAGGTGCCGATTATTTCTGAGCTGATCGGTTGCCCTTTCGCCTGTTTTTTTGTCAAAAACGGCACCTATTGCAAACGATCACACAAGTGGAGGGAATTAAGTTAATATTTTCAATCGATTAGAAATGTTCAGCGCTGGAAAGCCAATTTGCAGTAGCAAGGGTATACTTTCCGCAGTCGGAGTGCTGGATTTTGTGCCGCAGATCAAAGCCCGATATTGGATGGATGCAACAGTGAGCTTTACGAACCTTTGTGTTTTATTGAAAGTGAAAACATACCTGTGGATGGGTAGTGAATGTTTGTATCAACAAACTCAATCATGATTGGAGGAAGTATCAAAAATGAACAGTTTCAAATCTGAAAAGCTTAAAAAAATTGCAGCAGGTGTTGCCAGTGCTGTGCTGGTCAGTGCCTCGGCATTGTCCAATGCACATGCTGCCAACGGTGACACCTTAAAGGCAGTACAGGATCGGGGCAGCTTGTTGTGCTCAGGTCACAACGGCAGTTTTCCCCCTTTTGTACAGGTTACCGATGACAATAAATGGAGCGGTTACGATATCGATTATTGCCGCGCCCTGGCAGTCGCGGTACTTGGCAGTGACGAAAATCTTAAAGTGGTACCGATTAGCTGGGCTCAACGTTTCCCATCCCTGCAGTCCGGTGATATTGATGTCGTCATCAAGGCTACCGGGTGGACCATGGGCCGTGATACCGAATTGGGCATCCAGTTTTCCGTTCCTTATTTTGTCGGTGCGACCAACGTCATGATGCCGAAGGAGCTGGGTAGTGCCGATCCGGAGACCTTGTCAGGTGGTTCTCTGTGCGCCAACGCCGGTACCTCAACAGAACGACTGGCAGCGAACTTTTTCAAGAGCCGCGGCATTGAGATCGAGATGATCACTTTTGAGAAAAGTGAAGAAACACGTGAAGCATACTTTGCCGGTCGTTGCGACAGTCTGGTGGGGTGGGGACCGAATCTCGCTGTGACCCGCCAATCGGCCGAGAATCCGGATGATCACATGATGATGAATGTGGCACTGGCACTTGAGCCTGAATCAGCAGCCATGCGCCAAGGCGATGACAACTGGGTCGATATCGTCAACTGGATGTTTGCTGCCACCTGGATTGCTGAATCCAAAGGCATCACATCAGCCAATGTCGACGAGCATAAAGCCAAGCCGGAAGATTCAACGGTTGAAAAACTGCTGGGTGTCTCCCCGGGTATCGGTGAACGTCTGGGTTTATCTGATGACTGGGCATACAACGTGATCAAGCAGATTGGTAATTCTGCAGAAATATTTGATCGCAACATCGGTGCAGGGTCGGTTTACAATCTTGACCGTGGTTTGAATGCTCTGTGGAGCGATGGTGGTGTTATCGTTCCGATGATCCTCGACTGATAGCGCGAGCCCTTCAGTCTTTATAAAAGCTCGGGTCGATTGATGCTGTTGAAGCAGCGTCAGTCGGCCTGAACTCTACCTCCCTTCATGACTCTTTTTTAGTGGCTGTTTTTTACCGTAACCGAAAATTTCGCGAGGCTGTGCTGCAAGCATTGCTGGTGTCGGTTGTGGCTGCTGTGCTGGTGGCGATGGTGGTTAACACTCGCGCCGCACTCGATGCGCAAGGCCTGACGACCGGCTTTGGTTTTCTCGAAAGATCCACTGGATGGGATTTTTCGTTCTCGGTGTTACCTTATTCCATTAGTGATACCTATACTCGCACGCTGCTGATCGGTATTCTCAATACGCTGCTGCTCGGTTTTCTCGGAATTTTCTTTGCCACCCTCATTGGTGTCCTGATTGGTTTGATCCGCACATCGAAAAATTATCTGTTCTCATTGCTGGGTACCATCTATGTTGAAGTTTTTCGCAATGTACCGTTAATCCTGCAGGCTGTTTTCTGGTATTCGGTGGTGTCCCACTTTCCGCGGCCGCGTGCTGCGCACTCGATAGGTGACGTGGCGTTTCTCAGTGGGCGCGGATTTTATTTCCCTGTGCTGAATATTTCAATGGCAGCGGTAGCTCTGATGCTTTTGGTCTTGCTGGGCTGGCTGGTGTTGCGACTCTGGATGCGTGGGTTGATGCGTAGCCCCGCGCAAATTGCTCAGCTCAAGCGAGTGGGTTGGATTGCTGTGATTGTTCTCGTGTTGCTGATCGCCTGGCTGGGAAGGATTCCGGATACGCCCCTGTTTAATGTTCCGGCCCTGAAAGGCCTTAACTTCAAGGGTGGGATGCGGATGCCGCCCGAACTGAGCGCTTTGGTCATTGCCATTGCCTTGTATGGTGGCGCATACATTGGTGAGGTGGTGCGCGCTGGACTGGTTTCCGTGCCGAAAGGCCAGATAGAAGCAGGTTTTGTCAGTGGATTGCGAGCTCGACACATTTTCACCCGTATTCGATTACCTCTGGCTATCAGGGCGGTATTGCCTTCGCTGACCAACCAATATGTGCAATTGATGAAAGCCACCACCATTGGTCTGGTGGTCGGGTTCTCTGATTTTTTTATGATTGTGTCGACCTCGATAAATCAAAGTGGTCAGACCCTTGAATTGCTGGCGTTGCTGATGGGTGGTTTCCTGATAATCAACCTGAGCATCGCTTTTGTGATGAACAGCATTAACCGTAAAATTGCGCTGAAAGGCTACGAGGTAAAGGACTGATGTCAGTTACGATATCTCCGCCTCCACAGCCGGGTTTTTTTCAACGAACCAGAAAAAATCTGTTCGGTTCGCTGTTGGATACGGTAATCACGATCACCTGCCTGCTGCTGCTGGGGATGTTGCTGGCTAATCTGGTTGATTGGGCTTTTCTGTCGAGTATCTGGAAGGCTGAGCAGGAACCCTTGTGCCGGGAAACCAACGGAGCGTGCTGGTCAGTGATTGATGCGCGCCACCGTATCATTCTGTTCGGTTTGTTTCCTTTTGAAGAGCATTGGCGTTCGACGACCGCGTGTATTGTGATGATTGCCACCATTGTTGCTTCCTGCTTCCCCTGGTTTTGGCAGGCAAAGAAGCTGGCTGTATTGTGGATCAGTGGATTTGCTGTTTTCTATATATTGATGCACGGTGGAATCTTCGGATTGAGTGTGATCACACCCGAGAGATGGGGCGGTCTGGCACTTACCATCTTCATTTTTGCGGCTGTATCCCTGATCGGTATGCCGTTGTCCATCGTTCTTGCTCTGGGCCGACGTTCCCGATTGCCTGTCGTAGCCCGACTGGTGGGTCTCTTTATTGATTTTTTCCGCTCCTTGCCCTTATTGACCATCCTGTTTGCCGCTGCGGTTATTACCCCGTTTGTGCTGCCGGGATGGCTACAGGGAGATAAGCTCTATAGGGTTATCGCAGGCTTCGCTATATTCTTTGCGTGCTATCAAGCCGAGAATATTCGTGCCGGCTTGCAGGCTATTCCTTCCGGGCAGGATGAGGCCGGCCTGACACTCGGCCTTGGTTACTGGCAGCGGGTATCCCGAATTCAGTTACCGCAAGCATTCAGAAATTCTCTGCCAGCTATTGTCAATCAGTTTGTAATTACCTTCAAAGAGACCTCGATAGTGACCATTGTCGGCTTCTTTGAAATTCTGGCTTCCGGTCACGCAGCCTATGGCACAGGGCAATGGACACCACACTACATAGAAGTTTATGTGTTCATTGGGCTGATTTATTTCATGTTCGTATTTTCATTGTCGCGTTACGGCGCTTATCTGGAAAAGAAACTCAGGGTTGGGCATGTCTGATCAATCAGAAAACACTGTTGCCGCTGTGACCATGGTCGATGTCAACAAATGGTTTGGGGATTTTCAGGTACTGCGGGATATTAACCTGACCGTAGGCGTCGGTGAAAAAATTGTGATTTGCGGGCCGTCCGGTTCCGGTAAATCCACGCTGATTCGTTGTATCTGCAAGCTGGAAGATCACCAGAAAGGCCTGATCAATGTGCTTGGTACCGAGTTAAACGATGATATCGCCAATATCGATGAAATCAGGCGTGAGGTTGGTATGGTATTTCAGCAGTTCAATCTGTTTCCACATATGTCTGTGCTTGAAAACTGCACCCTGGCACCGACACTGGTCAGAAAATTGTCCAGGGCAGAAGCCGAAGATGTGGCAATGGGCTTTCTGGAAAAGGTTCGAATCCCCGAGCAAGCGCTTAAATATCCCGGTGAGTTGTCGGGAGGTCAGCAGCAGCGCGTGGCTATCGCCCGTTCATTGTGCATGAATCCCGAGATCATGCTGTTTGACGAACCCACCTCGGCACTGGATCCGGAAATGATTTCCGAAGTACTCGATGTCATGGTGTCACTGGCTGATGAGGGTATGACGATGGTTTGTGTAACGCATGAGATGGGATTCGCGCGGCGTGTTGCTGACCGGGTTATATTTATGGATCAGGGAGAAATTGTGGAACAGAACGATCCTGTGAATTTCTTTGAAAACCCGGGCAATGAACGCACGCAGTTATTTTTGAGCCAGATTTTGCAACACTAACCGATGGATTCTGGCTCAATGGAATCTGACCCAATGAATCCTGACTCAATGAAACCTGAGCCAATGGATCATCCGCTTACCTGTTTTGCACAATTGAATTCCGGTTTTTGTCATGCCAAATCTAACGTGTGATGTCGCAGTTGTCGGCGCAGGCAGCATTGGGCTTGCCGTTGCCTACTATCTACAAGAACTAAATCCGGCGCTTAAGGTCATACTGCTGGATGAGGCGGAGCCAATGTCTCTGACATCGGCTGCCTCTGGTGAGAACTATCGCAATTGGTGGCCGCATCCGACCATGAAGCAATTTATGGATCGTTCTTTCGAATTAATCGATGTTATCAATAGTGAGTCTGCAGAGCCTGTTATTGGCAGTCGCTCCGGTTATACACTGGCAACTCGTGATCCGCAGCTACAGGTAATCGAAAATCTGCACAGTACCTTTACCGCAACTGATGCCATCAGAGTCCACCGTTCCGCAGCATCGATGAAAGCGGCTGGTGAAAGTGCAACAGACGGGGTGGATATTCTGGATGAGCCGGCATCGATTCAATCGATTTACCCTTCGCTTGACCCGGCTGTTAATACGCTGATCGAGATCAGACGTGGAGGGCAGTTGTCGGCGCATGCCCTGGGCAGTCATATGCTTCGAGTGTTCAGGTCTCGCGGTGGGGTGCTGGTCAAAGCCGCTGTGCGGGAAATAGAGAAATCAGCTTCGTTCCGACTGGTGGCAGATTTTTCATCATTGCCCGGCGAATCCCGCCAAAAAAAGCATTCAAACATCAAGAATTCAAACATCATAGAAGCGGTGTCTGTGGTCAATGCAGCTGGCCCACTGGCTTTGCAACTCGCATCCCTGCTGGGAGTCGACCTTCCAATCTACAATGTTCTGCAACAAAAGATATCTTTTGTCGATCATTGCAATGCCATCGACCGACGCATGCCGTTTATGATCGATCTCGATAAACAGTTCATCGATTGGCATGATGATGATCGAAAGCTTATTGCGGCTGATGCAGAGCTGAGTTTTCTGGGTGGTGAAATGCCCGGTTGTATTCACTGTCGGCCGGACGGTGGAGTAAATGGAAAACGTATCAAGCTCGGTTGGGCCTACAATGAAAAAAAGGCAATGGCTGCCTCTGAATCACTTCGCCAACCATCGCTTGATGATCATTTTCCTGAAATTGTTATCCGGGGTGCTTCGCGTCTGCACCCTGCATTGAAAAACTACATAGAAGAAATACCGCATGATTGTCATCACTACGGTGGTCACTACACCATGACTGAAGAAAATTGGCCGTTAATCGGTGCCACCCCGGTGCCGGGATTCTTTGTAGCAACTGCAATGTCCGGGTTTGGTACCATGGCAGCTTGTGCAGCCGGGGAATTGACTGCACGCTGGGTGACCGGTTCAGATGTCCCTGACTACGCGGTCGATTTGTCGTTACAGCGTTACGCTGACCAAGCCCTGATGGATGAGTTGGCCGCGCAGCAAAGTCGGGGTTTGTTGTAGTCGGCAGCCTGTTTGCCAGCAAGCAGAATGGTGGTATCACTGTTCTTTAACCAAGCAGTAACTTTATCCCGATAGCAAAAATCAAAACCAATATCAGTTTTCGAAATAACTCCTGGCCGACATAGGCTCTGGCTTTTTCTCCGAGTAGAATACCCACCATCGCAGCAGCAGATGCGTAGGCGGACAGTAGCATCAGTTCCCGATTAAGCAGTCCGTTGGAAAGGTGGGATACCAGCAATATTGCCCCTGACAGAAACAGTAGTAACCCTCCGACCGCAACAAAACTGTTTTTGTCCAATTTTCGCAACATCATGTAGCAAACCAGAGGAATCACGGCCAGCCCCGAGATTCCACCCACAACACCAGCCACCAGGCCGGTCGTTACCTGCAGTGCCCGGTCGTGTCGTGATGATATTTCGGGCAGCTTGAAACCCAGGTTGAGCAAAACAAAACCAAGGGCGGTAAACCCCAAAGAATACGTTATCCACGTTTCGGATACGGTGGTCGAGAAGTAGGCAACCACTGGCATACTGACCAGCATACTCGTTGCCAGAGGTCGGTAAGTGCGTAAAACCCGCCCGGGCTTACCTGTCAAAACACCTTGATGAAAGTTGGTGACAAGCAGTGGAATCGGTATCAGGGCAACCGCGACTGCAGGGCCATACACAAAGCTGATCACTGGCACCGCTATCAATCCCATGCCGATACCAGCGATACCTTTTACCAGACCACTGGCTAGAAACACCATTGATAATAGAATCAACGAGCCGGTAGGCAGTGATACCAAAGTGCCCTTGACGGCTTGGAGAAACGTTATGATTAGCGGATAAAACAGAAAAACCGTAACGAGCAGTAATCCGGCGATTGCGGAGCTTGCGATAACGCATGCTGCCAGCGCCCCGGATGCAGCGTGTGGCGAGTCATCGGTCGCAGTGGATACACCTGCCAGCCCGTTGCCATGACCTTTGCTTTTGGGTTTCTGCACCGACTCAGCCCTGTTCCTGATATTCCGGAACCGACGTTGTTTCCGGCGTATTCTCGAGCGTTGCCGGTTTCTGTTCGGGTGCGTCATTGGTACACTGTTGTTGCCCATGCAGAACTGTGTCTTACCGGATTGCGAACGGGCGGTTTGTGAGCTTTTGGGTAACGAGCTGGTGAGCTCTGAGATGTTAGGCATGAGCATCGTAGTCACGGCGTCCTTCCGGTTATGCTTGGGGCCGAACGGGTCTCACCATCCTCACCCCAGTGGATTTGACTATTTTTACGCCGTGGTGCGGAAACCGCACCGGTAAAAGTACCGTTTACCCGGGTGAAGATGACCTTTTAGCACCGTATATTGGCAATGCCGTATCCAGACTTCGCAGGAGATGGAACTGAATACAAACACTGAATATTCAATAACCGCAATCGATGAAACCTGGACAGCGGTAGATCGGGCAACGCTGGTTTTTGTTGTGCAACAACCGCAGGTGCTGCTGATCCGGAAGAAACGGGGTTTGGGTGCCGGCAAGATCAATGGACCCGGCGGTAAACTGGAACCGGGAGAATCAAGCGTCGAGTGTGCTATCCGGGAAGTGCAGGAGGAGTTGGGGATAACCATCAAAGATCCGCAATCTGTCGGTCGGCTACGATTTCAATTTACCGATCACTATTCGATTGATGTGCAGGTGTATCTGTCCCATGAGTATGTCGGTCAGCCTGTCGAAACCGGGGAAGCGGAGCCACTCTGGTTTGATATCGAATCCATCCCCTACAACGAAATGTGGGAAGACGATGCAATCTGGTTACCACAGGTGCTGGGTGGTCAAGCGGTTAACGGGCGGTTCGTTTTTCAGGATGATCGCATGCTGGAACACGATGTGGTGTTTACTTGACGCTCCTGATTCCTGATTTCGTTTGATAATCGGTCGCCGGCCCTTGGCTAATCGCCGGGTCGTACCAAGGCACGACTGATAACAATTGTTTCACGGCAGGATATAAACGGATTCTTTTCTGATTCGCAACCGAGTCTGTTGAAATTGTGTGCCAACATAATTTCAGTAACTTCAAACGAATCAATAGCATGGCTCCTAGCAAACAGACTGTTGTAAAGGCGCAATCCGGTTTTCTTCCCTATACCGGTCCCGTCACCCGCCTATCAAACTATCAACCTGTCCGAGCTGCAATCGGCTTCTGGCTTGTGGTGATTTCGACAATGCTGGCGTCAACTGTCGCGCGCGCCGAACCCACGGTGGAGGGGCTGACTATCTCATGGCCTGATGACGGGTGGTATCAGGTTCAAGATGCTGACGATTTCTCCAACCTTTGTCAGGGTGGGTTGTCTTGTGATGTCCCGCCGGGACGCTACGTGGTGATAAACCACACGACCAATACTCGCTGGGAGAACATTGTTGTACAGGATAGTGGGGGAATCAGTCCGGTTGTCGATACTGACTACCCGGGTGGACTGAGCGTCGATGGGCAACAGATCGACTGGCAGGATGACGGCTGGTATCAGGTGCAGGATGCCTCTGATTACACCACGGTTTGCGAGGGCGGCCGTGGTTGTCAGGTGGCAGCAGGGGAGTACATTGTTATCAATCATTCTACCGGTATGCGCTGGAACCGGGTGGTGGTTGGCGCAGCAACTGGTCCTGAACCGGGTCCTGATCCTGATAGCGGCGATATTGTGGTTAGCGGTAACACCTTGTCATGGCCAGATGATGGTTGGTATCAGGTTCAAAACGTCAACGGTTTTGTTTCTGTCTGTTCAGGCGGGAGTTCATGTGAGGTCGAACCCGGAACCTATCAGGTTATCAACCACACGACAGGTATGCGTTGGGAGGATATTGTTGTGGCGGGTGATGACCCGGTTACTCCCCCGGTTGCGGATTCATTGACAGTGACAGGAAATACTATTTTTGTTGCCGATGACGGTTGGTACCAATTTCAATCAGCTGTCGATTTTCAGACTTTGTGTGAAGGTGTCAGCAGTTGCACCGTTGAACCCGGATTTTACAATGTTGTCAATCACAGCACAGGGCAACGTTGGGATGGAGTGCAGGTAGGAGACGGGGGAATTATACCTGACCTGTATGTGGTTAACCCTTCCGATCCTTTCAATGCCTTGCTCGAAGTTCCCCCTGTGTTAGCTGCAGGCCAAACCACTCCTTCATCACCACAGCACTTGCGGGTTGAATTGATCAGTAATGAGTGGGTGGAGCTTAACTGGGCTCCGTCGATTGATGATGGGGAGATCGTTGCCTATAACATTTATCGTGATGACTTCAACACACCACTCTACGTGTTGCGGGGTGACCAGACCCACCCCAATTCAGCTGTGGCTGCCGAGTTGCAAAAGTACTGGCAGACCACCTCTTTTATTGATTGCAATCGCACGCGATTCACAGATCAAGTCTTTTTTTGTGACGGCGGAGCAGGTGGAGAGCCTGCAAGAGGGCCTGAGCAAGGTGGGAGCTACCGCTATCGAGTTTCGGCAGTTGATGAGCAGGGCAATGAATCTCCCTTGTCTGATGAGCTGACTGTGCAGTTGTTTGATGCCAGTGGTTCGGATCTGCAACGCCACAGTGATCCCCATGCGCCAACTCCTGATGCGTTTCCGTTTGATGTCAATCTGGCATCTCCCCAGAACTACCTCGATCAGTTTGAACTGGTTTTTGAAGATGAATTCGATGCTGCCGAGTTAAACACTGCACACTGGAACTCACGGCTGACCTGGGGGCCGGCGGTTACGATAAACGATGAGAAGCAGTATTTTGTTGATATCCTGAACCAGCCTGATTTTGGTTATGATCCATTCAGTTTTACCGGCTCCACTCTGAAGATTTCTGCTATCGCAACACCCGAAGAAAAGCTGGTCGCGGCAGACAACAAACGCTATCTTTCCGGTGCCTTGTCGAGTTATGACAAGTTCGGTTTTACCTATGGTTATGTTGAAAGCCGCATAAAGGTCAGTGGCGTCTTTGGTGCCTTGTCGACATTTTATCTTTATCACCGATATGCAGCAGAACAGGCACCGGAGATCGATATTGTCGAGTACCTGGGTTACAACCAATTCGGTGATGAGGACATGTTTCAAACCTACCACTATCGGGATGTTGCTTACACTGAAACAGAGCTGACCCGATCTTCACCCACCATGAGCGTGCAAAATCCATCCGGCGCGCAATATTCAGACAGCTTTCACACCTATGGTGTGCTGTGGGAACCGGGTCTCGTGGTTTGGTACATCGACGGTATCGAAGTCAAGCGCTTGCAGGGGCCACAGATCAGCCGCCAGCGTATGAACCTGGTGACTTACCTGGTAACCGGGAGTGCCTGGACCAAAGCGCCGGATGAATATGTGGTCGCAGACGAGCTGGTGGAGCAGCAAACCGATGAGGTGGTTAATTTGCCTTTTAAACTGGAAAGTGATTTCCCGCTGGAAATGGAGATCGATTACATCAAGGTATGGCAACGGCCACAACACCGTGGCTAGCCGATAGATTCACCTTACGGGACTTGGCGTGTGGCTTGGGCACGGACCGCCCTTATCAATTTCGATCTGACGCCTGGTTTATCAATGGCGGTCTCTGCCAGGACAGACATTCCACTTGACGGGTGAGATGATACCGGGGTCGTCTCCGCCGGTGGATTGTCTGCTTGTCTGCAAAATCTCTTTTGCGTTCTCCGATAGTGGTTGCCAATCTGTCGTGTTTCACGTCGATGTTTCTGTGGGCACTGTCTTTTCCACTCTCTGAAATCCTGATGGACAGTTATGGCGCGGTGGCACTGTCCGCGTTGCGTCTGATCCTGTCGTCTTCGATACTGCTTCTGCTGTGGTGGAAGATAGAAGGTTTTATCGTGTTATGCCACGCACCGTGGAAACGCGGTACGGTCATC
>CALFCE010000251.1 GCA_937951215.1 uncultured Granulosicoccaceae bacterium | reverse complement strand
GTTTACCGGATTATCAGAGACAGAAGACGGATCCTCCGGCGGCAATACACTGCAGGGAGAGGCAACTCGAGCAGTGAGTAAATGATCCACCTGCCGTAATAGCTGAGCAGTTTTTGCAAAATTCATTGCACGGGCAGCTTTTGGGGATACCTGCTGTGCGTTGGTCTCTTTACCTGCCGATGTCTGTTCAGGGATTTTTACTTGATTGAACTTGCTTGAGTAACGGTATCCGTTAGCTCGTGGTTCAATTAGCACCTGATCCGACCATGAGGAAGTGAAACTCGAGAGTATTCCATAGCTATTACGAACAATTGATTCAATCCTGTCAGTGGGGAAACCGTCTTTTTCTATAAGGTATTTTTCGGGCAATCCGTTTGCGTCCAGATTCCATCTAATTTTTCTATCGTTTGATACTATTTCAGACAATGTGTGTGCGGCATCGTATTTAAATTTGATTGTCCTCTCTGGGCAGTGGTTGCACTTTGTTGTTTTTACTGAGCGAATCAAGGCCTGATCAAAAAGTTGCTCCCACTCGATGGTACTCTTCTGTCCAGTGGAAGCTGTGATTTCTGTTGTTCTTACCGGGGGAGTTAGGGTTTGGGGCTGTGTATCGTTGGATTGGGTAGGTAGGGGTTGCGAGCTGTCGTTGTATTGAAAGGTCAAAAACTCACCTGATAAGGGATTACGTTGCTCAATATAGTTTCCCTGCGCATCGGCCTTGAAACGTAGCTTTGTGTTGCCTGCTTGAAAATCAATTCCATTAATCTTTGACTGTTCACTATGTGAGCCAATGTTTGTTGTTGAAAGTTGTTTGTAGGTGAAGTGCACAGCACCCTGATGCGAAGGTTGGACCGAGCCAAGAAGTTTATCCTTGTAAAAATAACGGACGCTCTGAAACGGAGTCTGGCCGTTTTTGGTAAGGGTAACCGATGTGAGGGAATGGGGGTGCCCGGAAGAGGATTGCTCGTACTCAAGGTCAAAATGGTAGCCCGAGGAATGAATAGCTGATGAAAGTGTCAGATTTTTGTAGTGTAGAGACAGCGTGGTCTGGTCTGAATATTCGATATTAATTAGCAATGGACCTTTGAACTTGAGCGTTTCGTGCAGGTTTGCATGCCATTTTGTATATGGCCCACTGATCGCTGCATAGCCATCACGCCAGTTCCGACTTCGATACTGACCGTTTTCATCGCGTTTCAGAACAATAGACCTTCCAGTTGGATCAATCAAATGTATCGAATCCCTAGTTCTTGATACGATTCTGCTTTGCAAATTGGTTTGCCAGCCCGTTCCCAGGCCTGCAGGGTTGGTGCGACTATGACTATTGTAAAAACGAGTCAAGTGCAAGGTGGAGTTGGCGATTGCGAAATCTGTTTGACGTAGATGCAGGTTGCCTCCCAGCGGATCGATGGATGCAGAGCTTTCGTGTGTTGAAGGTGGGCCCCCAGAGAAAACGGGGCATTGTGGTTCACCGGTCGGGTTTTCACACACAGATGCTGATGAAGTAGCGTGGGTTAGCAAAGCCAACACTACGACTAGCACTGGTGATGCGCCAGGCCGTTTGTGTTTGTAGTGGTTGTGAAAGACTAAAAGATCTGAAAATTCTATTGGAACCTGATGCATAGGGCCTCCTTGCCATATACCTTCGATAAAGTATTCTATAGTTTTTATCTCGACTCCAGAAAAATATCTTGACTGCGTTTTATTTGCTGTGTAGTTTGTGTTTTCAAGATAACCCATGAAAAGGATTTCAGGGCACAAGTAATGGAATACGTACCCAGCTTACCTACTAGAAGTACCCCCGTTTTTAATTCCCCGTTTGTGCTGTCTCCATTTGTTTTTTCCCAATTTGTTTTGTCCGCGGATTTTGCTTTCCCCATTTGCGCGATTCGGTAGCTAGACGTGTTTCATGTTTTCCAAGGGTTACGAATTCCTGCTCTGCAGATTCGTGCCGGATTACAATTGTTGTACAAATTTCGAATCATCACTGCCCTGTCTTAACCAGCAAGGTTTGTGATCCCGCGATAAATGGGAACCTCCGCCGGTTCCAGTTCTGATCAACAAGCAGCAGTTCTGAAAGATGTCAGAATTTTCCTACAAACATTCCCGAAGAAACTAAATCGTAAAAATTAGCCGGTAATCAGCATCAACTTTAAGTCGGCTTGTTGGAAAAATTGAGAGGCGTGTCTCAAATGATTGACACAGATTCGTACCGTGAATTGCTGTGATTTTATTAGCTGAGTTACGTTCGGCTAAAACCCCGTATCGACAAGCGAACTGCTTAAAGAATTATAAATGGGCCGTGATTGAAGGTTTTTATAAAGATGTTCAGGTGAGGCAGCGACTTGTACATCGGGTTGTACTGTGAATCTGCTGCAGTGTCTTCTGCCTTTTTAGGGTGGAGTGTAAAGAAATTTACGTTTGAAAAACGTTTTATTCAGGAGATCCAATGAAAAATCAATTTATTGTACGCAAAAGATATTCAGAGGCTGCCTCAACGAACGACATAGGCAGGCTTCAGAAAACCCCTGGCCAGATAACCTCGGTTAGGAAAGCCCAGTGGGGACAAGGAATGACGGAGTACATCATTATTGTTGCATTGATTGCTGTAGCTGCGATTGGTGTTATCAGTGCTTTTGGTGGCGTAGTACAGCATCAGTTTGCCGGGATGGCACAGGCCCTAAGTGGTAACGCTGCTACCAATGTCGCCCAGGCAACGGCCTCTGCTGCTACAGCGTCTGGGGCTGCTGGCGATAAGACTCTATCCACCTACGCTCAGTAAACTGGCGATTGATATGGGAGTGGGTTGTCCACTCCTGTGTCGAGCGAGTGCAAAGACCTGGCTATGTTCAAACAATTCAACCTATCCATAACTCGTGGAAGTGCATGTCCGTCAAGGCAGACAGGTCAGGCCTTGCCGGTTGGACTGGCTCTAGTGGCTTTTTCTGTGTTTGCGGGCATGGTTTTGTTCAATACCGGCCAAATTGCCAGTGAAAAAATGCGAGTGACCAATGCGGCTGATGCAGCTACCTACAGTGGCCTTGCATGGCAGAGCAGGGTTTTGAATTTTCAGTCGTACACCAATCGCGCAATGGTGGCGAATCAAGTCTCCATTGCTCAAGCGGTCAGTCTGCGCTCTTGGGCTCAATACGGGGTGATTGCCAGTGGAAATGCCAACCGTGTATTGGGAGGTTTGCCATTTGTGGGGGCAGTTACGGCTGCGATGGAGCAGGGTATGAAATCGACAGCGCCTTTGCTAAGTGCAGTTGCCAATGGATTGCTTGCTGCCGCAGATTCAATCAATGGCGCTCTAAGCGAGGCCCAGGAGGCAATGTTTGTCACTGGTTTTATCGCCACACCGGAGATCGTTCGTAAGGTCGCGCTTCAAAATGATGAAAACTACCATGTGGAATCAAGCTATGCACTTGCTGGTAGTGGCCAGAACCTGCACGAGTGGGATGCGTTTACGGAACGGTATTTCCAAGATAACGAGCAGGCAATGGAAGTCCGAGCCGATGTCGTTACACGATCCCTCGATGAGTTCAGCCGCGGCCGCAATTGGGAGTACTTCGGCTTCTGGTTTTACACGTCGCCTTTCACAAAGCATCGTATTTATCGTCGAGGAGAAACACGTCTGATCAAAGCGAATTCTGAAGATACCGGTACGAGTCAATGGGAATGGAAAGCCAAAGATACAGTGTCGTTGCATAACCGCATCAGAAGACCCGGTCGCAGTACCAAACGTATAGAGCTACCGATTGGCTGGGGGCAGGCTTATGCAAACGGTGAAACGTCTGGTCTCTCAATTGAAAAATGCGATCACACCGATGCAAACTGGAATCCTGCTTCAGACAATGGCTGCCCCAGATGGTTAGGCTCCAACAAAGCTGCAGAGCTGATGTCGGATGAAAATATCACGTTTGATGGCACCCCAAGCAGAATTCATATGGCAACACTCTACAATGGGATTCGGGCGTTTCGTGATCTTGCAGACCTGCCTGCGCAAGGAAAAGACCCTCGATTGAAGTTGACTGTTGAAGTTTCGATACCGGGTGAGTCCACGGTCACTAGTGAACAGTTGACAATGCAGGATCCATTCAAGGTGGATTTGCCAAAGGGAAAAGGGGAAATCGCTGCTATTTCCAGTGGCGAAATCTACTTTCAACGGCCCGAGCTTAATAGTGCCGCCGTGGTTGGGGAATTCGCTAATGGCTACAACCCGTTCTGGGATGTCAGATTAATCCCGGTTAGTCGCGAGGAACATCTGGCCGCCATGCTTAGCCGAGCGCCCAATCTATTTGGGGGTAGTGCTGATCCTCAAACCGGCTCAGTGCCGGGAGTCTCGAGTCAGTCTGACCTGCAACAGGTGAGCTTGAATGAACTGCCTTCCTATGAAGAATTATCCAACGTCGACGCGCAAGCTAATGCTGACAATTCCGGGGCTGACAATACCGGTACCGGTATCTCTGGCCATGCACAGGGCAATCCGGTTCTTCAAATACTGGTCCCGTCTGATCTGCCTTCAATTTCAAATGGGAATCATGTGGCAAGCGTTCAACCGGAATCGATTGCTGACAATGAAAACCTGGCAGCCACGCTGCTGCAGGATCCGGCGGTGCTGGATACGGCAGTCAATCTGCTTACCGTGGATTTTGACACTGCTATCGGGTACATCAATGACTATGCAGAAGAAAATCTAAGTCTTGCACTGGACAGCGTTACCGACATTTTGCAGGAACAGTTGCAGCAGCAGATGGAGGCTGCATTGGCTGCTGCATTGCAGGGGGCGTTGGCAGGAGCAGGAACTTTCGGTGGTGGTGTGCAAACAGTAGTTCAGGATTTCCAACAGCTCCATCACCAACTGGATTCCGGGCTTCAGGAGTTGGACTCCGCACATCAGCAGTTTACCGATGCACTTGATCAAGCGTTTCTTGATGCATCCGTGGCTTCGGATGTGATTGCGGCAGAGATCGATAGTATACAGGATACAGTGGCCATCCAGTTTGAAGCAGGTTCGGCCGAAATCCTGGCAGCCATACAGGATGACCTTGATGCGATACAACAGGATATTGATCAATTGACAAACCAACTATCACTTGCCGAGTCACCTGAAGCAGCAGCCCTCATTCAACAGGAACTTGATGATCTGGTGGCTGAGCAAATGGATCTTGCAGCATCGTCGCTTGAAAAAAGGGCACAGCTGTTGGTTGACATCACCAATGCCGAGACTGATCTATTTCAAATCGATCTTGAAACAGCAATACAGATTGTATTGTTAAGTGATCAATCGGAGAACCCGGATGATCCTTTTGCTCAGATCACCGATGAGCCGGATGAGGGTTAGAGGATGCGTTCTGAAGACAATCAAGCCAGGTGCAGACAGAGAGGTGCTGCTATCGCAGAAACTTTTGTATTGCTGCTGGTCATGATACCGCTACTCCTGACAATACCGATGATAGGTAAATTAATAGACCTTAAGCAAACCACTCATCAGGCCAGTCGATACCTGGCGTGGGAAAGGGCGCTGTCACCCCTGACTCCATCCACAACAATCATCACAGAGCGATTTTTCAGAACACCTGATTTACCTATTCTCAGTGAATCAGACGGTCAGCTGTATACCGGTCACAATCCATTATGGGGGCAGTCAACCGGGGCTTCAGAAACAACTTCAGGGCCTGACACCGGGATCGCGCATCATGCCGATTTAATTGTGCTCCGTGATGAGGTTCTACTGGAAGTTCAGGGTGGTGCCGATCTCCCCGACAGTGTGAAGCCAGTTGTTCAAGGTATCAATGCTACCGCGTCGATGATGAACTTTCTCGATACCGTTGATTGGAATTTGCAAGCCAATGGGATGTTTGACCCACGGATAGAAGTTGAGGTTGAAACGGGTGTGTTGTTCAAATCAATAACTGGTCGGTGTGGAGATTCAAGTGAAGAAGCGTCTTCTGCCTACCGTTCGGTTTGTCTATCCTCGTCCAATGCCATTTTGACCGACGGTTGGGGGGCAGGTTCGAATCGACAGGCAGAGCGACGTTCAAGGGCATTTGTCCCTGCTGCCGTACTTGAGCCGGCGGGCCGCGCGGTTGCGTTGCTGGGTGCCATTCCGGTAGTGGAAGAATTATCCGATCTCAAGACCGCTTTTGGTCATGTAGACCCGGCACAATTGCCACTGGATCGGTATGCCAATCAATAGCACAAGGAATGTGATGATGAGGTTAGTTGCTAAGCAGATTTTGATTATGAAGCCTGTAAAGAATCGTTTTTGGCGTTTACCGGCTTGTGCAAGGCGATTGCTTGGCTCTATTGGATTGTTAGTGATCGGGCTGATGTCATCGCTGCATGCTTATGAATTGACAGATCTACCAATGCCGCCAGGCACCAAGGCGGCCTGGCTGGCGCCATCAGCTCAGCACAATGGATTCAAACTATCGATGCGATCAATCACATCGAATTGGGCCCAGCCAGAATTGATTGGATTTTATCGCCAGTTATGGGCTGAAAAGAGTGTCATTGGAAACAGCGAATCAGACCCGGTCTATATCGAAGAGACACTGGGCCCATGGATGCTGATCAGTACTCTGGAGGGGCGCTTTCATCTGTTGGTACAAATAAAAGCATCTGATTCCGGGGGAAGCGAGGGCTTTATCTCCGCTCTGGATCTGGACATGGATGGATCTACAATCAGTGCTCAGCCTGATTCCCTGGAGGATCTGCTCGTTGCACCATCCAGTGAATTGGTCTCGATCACCCGATCTTCTGATGTAATCGGCACGTCCCCCAATCAAGTTCTTTCCGGTGTATTGCATGCCACAACAATGCTCATAAAAAGCCATCGGAGTGTTCGTGAAAATCATCGCTACTATGTTGACACGCTGGTCGGCAAGGGGTGGTTTTTAATGGTGGAAAATAACGTGACTTCTGCATCTACCCTGATGTTCCAGAAACAGCGAAATACCTGCGAGGTGTCGATCGCCGAAGCATTCGATGGCCAAACCATGGTTGTCATTAACCTGGTGGCCCAGGGTGGGCGGGCGTGATGAAGTCACCCCGTTTGATCAGAGGGCTGCAGAAGGGGATGGTTTACACGGAATATGCGATTGCCACCTTTGTGATGATAGTGGTTTTGTTTACCCCCACAGGTGCTCTGGATGGTTTGTCACTCGTTGAATATGTGTTGAGAGGAATAAATCAGTTCGGAGCCAACAGCAGCTTGCTGCTGTCGCTGCCATAAGGGTGAGGTGTTGCAGATTCTCTGGAGTACGCAGCTGCCACAAAAAGGGTGACCCCAAGGGAAACAATCAAAGAGGAAGTTAGGCTGATGTCAGAAAATGCCGAAACAGGTTCAGTCATAAAAAAGCTCCATAGAGCTATGTCGGGGAAAAATCACGGTTCAGTCGGATCTTCTGCCGACAGGTCGGATAACGGAGTGGTTAACCCGGTTCCTGCCAGGAGTAAATCAGCTAACTTGGGGCTTCGAAAACCTGGTAAAGGCAGTGTGGTGTTCGTGCTATCAATAACAGTCGGTCTGGCCGGTGCTTTTTTCTCCAGAAAATACATAGAAAATAAAGTGGAGTTTTATCGAGAGCAATTGGTTCAACCGGAGAAAATGGTGCAGATTGTAGTGCCAAAAATGTCTCTTCGAAGAGGGCAGGCGCTAGCTAGTGAGTTGCTTTCACTTCGCAGCATACCGGAGAAATATGCAGATTCCAACGCTCTCTCCCAGCACAATTTTACCGAGGCGATCGGGCAGCAGCTCGCATTTGACGTTGACGAAGGGCGACCTTTGCTTTGGGCACATTTGGAGGGAGGTCGCTCGCCAACCTTCTCTGGCATGGTGCCCAAGGGCTCTCGCGCACTTACCGTCAGAGTGGATGAAATAAACTCCATATCCGGTTTTCTGCAGCCTCAGGATCGTATTGATTTGTTGATGACTTACGGCTCGGGTACCAGCAATGTCGTTTTTCCACTTCTACAAGAAATGATTGTCATCGCTACCGGGGTTCAAACTCAGGTGGTAAAAAATGGCGATCTGGCGAGTAAGCGAGCCTTCAGCACAATCACGATTAACGTCACGCCTGAAGAAGCTCAAAAAATTACTCTGGCCCAGAAAATTGGCAAATTGACCGCTGTGCTGCGTAATCCCGAGGATAGCCTGCCCTTGGCGAATACACCCATGACTACCGCGAGGCTGTTCAACAAGAAAAAGAAAGTGATCAGCAAACCCAAAACGGTGCCCAAGCGAAAGGAAACGCCGAAGATCGAATACATAATCGGTGGTGTTTGATGTTGAATGATATCAACCCAGTAGTGCTGGCAGTAACGTGGTTAAACCGTAGAGCGGTGGTTAACCTGTTATTTCTCATCGTGTTGGTTGTGATAACCCAGAGTACTGCTGCCAGCTCATCATTTACATCTCCATCTCATTTGGTTGGGCCTGCTCGTTATCCTGCTTCCAATGCAATTGATCGTAAGCTCAGGAACCCACCCATCTCTCGCCATTTGCTGAGGTCGCAACGAGCTGCTCTCCAGCCTGGCAGTGGTGTTGTCAGGCCCTTTTCCAATCTGGCAGAAGCTGGTTTTGGCGATCGAATCTATATGGTTCAGCCCGGGGACAGTCTCAAATCCATAGCTCGAAACTTGACAGGTAATCAGGGCAATTGGAAAGCAATCGGACGATATAACCAACTGACAAGAGCAGATGAGCTAAAAGTGGGGCAGGTGTTGCTGATACCTGCCGAGAGTTTGAAACGTGTTGCAACGCAGTACAAGCAAGCGGGCACTGCCCCGTCGATACCGCAATCACCATCGGATGGCAGATCTGCCCCAATTGAGGAACCGTCACTGGGTAGTGCGGGTAGCGAGACAGTAGTGACAGACGCTTCTTCTGTGGAAACGCATAAGGTTGACATGTTTGTTGGTGAGGTTCGAGTACTCGACAACGTTGAAGTGACCAGGGTTGCGGTGGGCAACGGGTCTATTGTTCGGGCCGAAGTTCTGGCAACTGGCGAGTTGCTTGCCATTGCGCAAGAGCCTGGTAGTAGTTCATTACATCTCTGGCATAAAGGGGGTCGTCAATCTGACTACAACATTCGGGTTAGTGCCACGGATCCGGAAGTCCGCGTACGACTGGAGAAGATGGTCAAAATGCGTGTGAAAATGGTGGAATTCAGAAAAAGTGCCCTCAACCGGTTGGGTATTGATTGGGGCGATAGCATGGCAGGGCCCATTTTTGCCACAGCCGGTGATGCCATCAGCAATCCCTTATTCCGTCCGGTCAATGAAGCTATTGATCAGGCATTGCCAAATAGAGTAGAGCCGTTTTCCAGCTATTTCGGTATCGCGTCTCGATTATCCTCGAGAATTAATTTGATGGTGAATTCAGGTGATGCCGTGATGCTGGCCGAGCCGGTGCTGAGTTGTCGCAACGGAGCCAGTGCTCGATTTCTCGCTGGAGGCGAAGTTCCTTACACCAGTGTTAACGCCAATGGTCAAACAACGGTTGAATTCAAAGAGTATGGAATTCGTTTGGAGGTTTCTCCCGTAGTCGATAACGCTGGTGTGGTGCAGGCCTCGGTGATGACCGAAATTAGTGCCATTGATCCTGCTGTTACTGTTCAGGGTGCGCCGGGATTGCTGACACGGCGCAGTGAAACACAGGTCAGCGTAGCTGCAGGCAATACCATTGTTATTGCGGGTTTGTTGAGTGCCGATAGCAGCAAGGATATCGACAGGCTACCGGGTGTCGGCAAACTACCGATATTCGGCAAACTCTTCGGGTCGGAGAATGTCAGGAACAATTTATCGGAGCTGGTTATTTTTATTACCCCGGAGGTGATAGATCCGGCGACTCAAACCTTGTCGATGCGTGAGAATCAGGTTCATACAATGTCTGCTGCCAAACTTGAACAATCAGCACAGCAATTGAACGTTGAATTTACGGATTAAGAATGTTCGAGTTTTACTACCAGAGTGGTAACAGCCGACGTAAACACTTCCGTGCCCAGGCCGATGTCTGCTCAATCGGTAGTTCACGTCAAAATGACCTTGTGATTGGCAATCGGGCCATCGCCAAGCGCCATGCAGAATTAAGAGTGATGAGCGACGGTCTGTTCATACATGATTTGGGTAGCTCCAGTGGCACCTGGGTTAACAGGCGACGAATTCGTGAATACGGGCCTTTGAATGATCTTGATGAGGTTGTCGTGGGCGATGTTCATCTGTGGGTAGAAGAATTGTCTGCCAAAACCCTGATGGGTACTGTTTCATCAACCCTTGAACTCTCTGCTGATTCGGGCAAACCCGAACAGTTGAGAACTGACCAAAAAAGGGGTTATACCGGGGAATCTGTTGATGATGAGAATAGCGATCTGCTCTACTGGGGCGGCATCATCCATGAGCAGTTGATAGAGCAGATGGACTTGCGGCGCAAAGATGTTAGCCGCATGAGTGATCAGCAGTTAAAGAGCGATTCCGAACAGCTGATCGAGCGGGTAATCGTGGACCTACAACACCAGTTGCCAGCGACGCTGGATATTGAGATGTTGAAAAAAAATGTGCTGAATGAGGCTGTCGGATTAGGCCCTCTGGAGAAGTTTCTCGAAGATGAGAGTATCACTGAAATTATGGTGAACAATCATCAGGAGATATTTATAGAGAAGGCTGGTCGGCTTGAAAAATCGCCATGGAAATTCAGCAGTGATGCTGCCGTTTTTTCGGTTATTGAACGCATTATTACACCCATCGGACGCCGAATTGATGAAAGTAGTCCGATTGTAGATGCCCGCCTCAAAGATGGTTCGCGTGTCAATGCGGTTATACCTCCGCTGGCACTGAAAGGTCCGAGTCTCACTATCAGGAAATTCCCCAATCGACGCTTACTATTCTCTGATCTGGTTGAGTACGGGTCTGTTAGTGACATCATTGTGCAATTTTTACGCATTTGTGTTGAAAAACGTAAAAATATTATTGTGTCCGGAGGCACGGGTTCGGGTAAAACAACGCTACTTAACGTGTTGTCCAATTTTATTCCTGACAGCGATCGTATTGTCACCATTGAGGACGCGGCTGAGTTAAAGCTGGTTCAGCCTAATCTGGTATCTCTGGAGTCACGGCCGGGTAATCTTGAAGGACGTGGTGAGATCAGTATACGCGAACTAGTGAAAAATTCCCTGCGTATGAGACCCGACCGAATTGTTGTTGGAGAGTGTCGCGGTGGCGAAGCTATCGACATGTTGCAGGCGATGAACACAGGTCATGATGGCTCGCTGACCACGATCCACGCGAATAACCCTCGGGATGTTATATCCCGTCTTGAAGTACTGGTGTTGATGGCAGGCATGGAACTGCCAGTTACCGCTATAAGAGAACAAGTGTCTTCTGCTGTCGATATTATTATTCAACAAACTCGATTTCCCTGCGGTACCCGGAAAATTACAAAAGTAACGGAAGTTGTGGGGATTGAAAGTGGGACAGTACAACTTCAGGATATTTTTGAATTCAAGCAAACCGGTGTTAACGAGACTAATCGTGTTACCGGATATTTCCAGGCCACCGGTTTTGTGCCCACCTTTTACGAGGCATTGCGAACGATGGGCGTGGAGCTGGATATGGAGCTGTTCAGCACAGGATATGGTCTGGACGATGATTGAATTAGTCCCGGTACTTTCCATTTTAGCCGTCGCAATTAGCCTGATGGTTTTTGGCCTGATTAACCTGGGTGCAGGTATATGGCTAAGATTTGAAGCGGTTTTCACTGAAAATACCGAAAATCGACTTAACA
This sequence comes from uncultured Granulosicoccaceae bacterium, assembly GCA_937951215.1. Taxonomy (GTDB): domain Bacteria; phylum Pseudomonadota; class Gammaproteobacteria; order Granulosicoccales; family Granulosicoccaceae; genus CALFCE01. The sequence continues at coordinate 3,044 of CALFCE010000251.1, read as the reverse complement.
AGCTATTTCTATTTACTGATTCCCGGAAATTGCTTCTTGTGTATCTGCTTCTACTGTTTTCTATACCGCTTTTCATTTGGATTTTTTTCAAGTCGATTATCTATCTACTGGGTGGTGTGGGGATTTTGCTCTTCCTGCCACGTTTGGCTCTGAGACGCATGGAACTCAAACGCAGGCAGATGATAAGCCTTGCATTGCCAGACATGCTGGCTCAGGTGGCGGCATCGATGAAAACCGGGGCAACGTTTACCGCATCGCTAACCACCCTGGTGGACGAGTCCAACGGCCCTCTGGAACAGGAGATCTCACTGTTTTTGCGTGAAATACGGTTAGGTACTTCTCTAGAAGCGGCTCTTGAAAATCTGGGTGAGAGAATTTGTTCCGAGGACGTTGACCTCGTAATATCTGCTGCGCTGATAGCGCGTGATGTAGGCGGTAATTTGTCTGAAATATTTTTCAGGTTATCTGATTCTCTACGCCAGAAACAAGAGATGGAACAAAAAATAAGCGCACTGACCTCGCAAGGTGTTTTACAGGGATGGGTTGTCAGTTTATTACCTTTTGCGATTATGTTGGCATTGACCTTTATCGAGCCCGTCGCTATCCGACCCTTGTGGAATTCATTGCTGGGTTGGATCTTTCTTGCGGTTATTTTGATGTTGCAACTGACTGGGGGGCTTATGATCAGGAAGATTGTGAGTATTGATATTTAGTGTCTTTGCTAATTATCAGTCTGAGTTTTGGTTTGGTTCTGGGTGGTTGCACTTGGGCAGTCTATCGCGTGTTCAATGCGGTCCCGGATGAGGATCGCTCACTGCTTGATAAACCACCCTTAGGGTTTGTCCTGGTCTGGCCATTGATTGTTGCCATCACGTTTTACTTTAAGCGCTTTATATCGAAACGCTACCGGGTGGCCCTTGAACTCAGGTTACGCCATGCTGGTGTGCAATATATCCTGACTGCTGAACAGTTTTTTTCCGCAAAGTTGGTATCAGCAGGGATAGCGTTTTTGCTGGCTGAGTTGATGTTGACCCTGTTACAGCAAGCATCACTGGGTACTGGTCTTGTATTCGCTTGTGGGGGCTTCTTCTATCCGGATATCTGGCTTCGCGATGTGGCACAGCGGCGCTCTCGCGAAATTTTCCGTACCTTGCCGTTTTACCTTGACATCATCACTTTGTCCATCGAAGCAGGGAGTAACTTGACCGGTGGACTGACTCATGCGGTGCAAAAGTCCGGTGATGGCGTATTGCGCTCGGAGTGGAACAGGGTTTTGCGTGATGTCCGAGCAGGGAAAACCCGTGCGGAAGCACTGCGGACGATGGCAGAAAACTCAGGTTCAACTGCTGTAAACAGTGTTGTTACCAGCATGATTCAAGCAGAGAAGACAGGGTCCAGCCTTGGCCCGATTCTTAGGTCCCAATCAGATCAGCTACGAAAAACGCGCTTTCTGAAAGCCGAGAAACTTGCTATGGAAGCTCCAGTAAAGCTACTGGGGCCGCTAGTCATGTTTATTTTCCCAACCACCTTTTTTGTCATCGGTTTTGTCATTTTAAGCAAAGCCATGCAGTCCGGTTTAATCACTTGGTGGCCACTGGTTTGGGCCTACAGTTGGCCGGGTTGAATTAGACGCCATTTCGAAATCTGAGCGCTTGTTGGTCGGAGGGGGGAGCTAGTATGTTGAAGAGAACGTGTAGTCTTTTTGCTGTCTTTGTTATGGTTATTGGTTGTTCGGATGAACCGCAAATACCACAAGACGGCTCGGTGCGAATAGCGCCAGATGCGATAGAAGTACAAATCAGTGAAGTACGGGACGATACTGGAGCATGCGTGTTTTTTGATGATGTGTATCAGGATATACCCATCAATGTGACGCTACTGAATTCCAATGGATTTTCGATAGGCAATGCCAGAATAAGCCTGTATCTGGACTATGCAGGGAATACCTATTCTGGTTTGCCGGTTATGGAGCTATTTCATGATGTGAATCAGAATGGAGTCATAGATCGTAACGATGAGCTGGTAAGTGAAGCCGAGGACGATATCTTTCGTATCAGAACCGGTTCAGTCGACGGTAGTGTCATGGTTCTACTCCGTCTTTATTTATCCTGTGGATTCAGAGGTCATTTGTTTGTGTTTAGCGGTCCACTCAGTGGGTCGATATCTATAGAAACCAGAGCACTATGACAGGCGGCTTTTATGAGGTATCGACATAGCAGCAGCCGTGAGCCAATACATACCGGTTTTTTTACAGGGAGGTCTGGGATGAGTGTTTACCGCGATTCCGGTTGTTTGTTTTCCAACGCTATTTTGTGCAAAAGCTTTTGGTCACGCTCCAAAGGCTTGATTGGGATACGCCAGCTGCCTGAGGATACAGCTTTTGTTCTGTCTCCCTGCAGCAGTATCCATATGTTTGGAATGAGAATAAATTTGGATATTATCTACCTTGGCGAGGCAGGGGAGGTGCTAAAACTCGTCGAGGGCTTAAAACCGTTTCAGATTTCTGCTCATGGCAAGTCAAAGTGTGTAGTTGAGTGCGCCGAGGGTAGAATCAGCGCTCTGTCAATCAGGATAGGTCAGCGGCTTCGCCTTGGAACTGCGGCGGTGGAAACGAAATGATTAGAAGCCATTTCAAAATCAGAGCATGTGCGCAAGATCAAGGCGAGGTTCGACCGGGTCGCGTTCGACCGGGTCGCGGAGTTTACACGCTAGTAAATGAGCAACGCAGGGCGAACCGCAACGCAGAGATTGCGTGCAGGATCGATTTTGAGATGGAGTCTAGCAACCTATCCGGAATGCCTGCCTTGTCCTCCGTCTCCAGCCGCTGTTGCGGTGCCTCACTAGTTGAATTTTTAATAACAGCTCCTTTGCTATTGTTGTTGGGTTTGGCCACGCTGCAGACTGCACTGATTTATCACGGAAAGACCATCATCAATTACGCGACTTTTGAAGCAGCGAGAGCAGGCTCGGTTGCACACGCACAGATGAAACCGATGAGACGTGCATTTGATTTGAGGATTGCACCCATTGTCGGAGGGGATGGC
>CALFCE010000250.1 GCA_937951215.1 uncultured Granulosicoccaceae bacterium | reverse complement strand
CCTGTCTGACAACAGTTTCCTCGACTTCAGCGCTGAAACACCCGACGGCTGGGGATATTGCGTATTTGGCCAGACTACAGACGGTATGGAAGCGGTAGATTCCATCGCGAAAGTGGCGACTGGAAATCACGGCCCACACGGTGACGTACCCACTGAAACCGTGACAATTGACAAGGTTGAAATCGAAACCGCAGCCTGAAACCCATGCAAGCCTGCTTTATCGCTGACCTGCACCTGCAGGTCAGCGAGCCATCCACTCTGGAACTGGCAGCGGCCTTTTTCGAGCACATTGCACCGAACGCCGAGTCGCTTTATATCCTTGGGGATTTTGTCGAATACTGGGTCGGTGATGATGCCTACGCCGGTGAGCTCGAAACCGCACTTGCCCCGCTGCGCAATTTACCGGCACTGGGGACGACGACCTACCTGATGCATGGCAACCGGGATTTTTTGATCGGACAAGAGTTTGCCGCTGACTGTGGTTTGCAATTGCTCAGCGCCGATACCCATCTGCTGCCACTGGGTGGCCAGCGACCCGATTCTGACCAGTTGCTGCTGATGCACGGTGACACGTTGTGTACCGATGATACCGAGTATCTCGAGATGCGTTCAACCCTGCGCGACCCAGAGTGGCAAAGCAGCTTTCTGCAGAAAACCGTCGCTGAACGAACCGAGTACGCCGAATATTTAAGGCAGCAAAGTCAGGCGGCGGCACCGAAGAAAAACCCGCTAATAACCGACGTCAACCCGCAAGCGGTAGAACGACAGATGCGATCAGTCGGAGTAACACAGTTACTGCATGGCCACACCCATCGGCCAGCCATTCACGACATGCAAGTCGATGGCGTTGCCGCAAAACGGATCGTTGTCGGGGACTGGCATCCACACAAGGCACTCTATGGTTGCCTGCAAGACGGTCAAATCGAGTTACGCGAATGGAAACTCTGAATTTGGGGTCAGAGTAAAATCTTCAGTCCTGCCACTCGGCCTCGATATCTTTTAGCGCGTCCAGCTCGTCCGGACTGAAACCCGCCTGAATTCTCGCAACTTCGTTGTAGGGGCCCTTCAGTACGCCACGGGTATGCTGCCGCAGCAGATCTGCAAACACCGTCGATGGCTGCAAGCCACGCTGCTCACAAGTGTAACGAAACCAGTGGTTACCGATTTGCACATGCCTGATTTCATCGTTGAAGATGGTTTCGAGGATGACCGCACTGTCCTCGTCCTGATGTTGGCGCAGCTTCTTGATCATCGGTGGAGCAACATCAAGACCCCGGGCTTCCAGCACCCGTGGGACCAGCGCCATGCGAACCATCACATCGTGATCGGTCTTCAGGGCCATGTTCCACAATCCGGCATGGGCATCCATAGCCCCATAGTAGCTATCCAATTGCAACAAACGATCACTGACCATCATAAAATGGCGCGCCTCATCTGCTGCCACCAATAACCAGTCGCTGGCAAATCCGTCAGGCATATCACGAAATCGATAAACCGCATCGAGGGCCAGGTTGATCGCGTTAAATTCGATATGAGCCAGCGCGTGCAGTAACGCCACGCGACCAGCTTGAGATCCAAACCCTCTTTTTTTAACTGCTTGCGGGCTGACCAGCTTTGGCTTGTCGGGTATTCCAGGAGTTGGCAAGCGACGGGCGGGTTGATCAGACACCACCGGCAGTGCCGAGTGGCATGCGTACAACTCGCGAGTAGCCAGCGATTTGCGTTGCGGATCAGATTCCATCAAACAATTCAGAACCGAGTCATACAGAGATTCTTTACTCACTAGTCTGACTCCTGATCCCAACGTTCTTCTGTTTTATTATCCGGCATCTGGCTCGTTACAATCCGGTTCTCAGCGACCTGATCGACGCGCGGATCCTGCATCGGGTCGGCAACCACCAACTCACGCAGCATGGCGCGACTTTTCAGTGGCGACGCCCCGAGATGTATTGCCAACTGTCGACGCATCAGTTTTTTTATTTCCGGCCACAGCGCGTGATCACTGAAATCAAGTTGTGCCAATGCGATCAAGGCATCTCCACTAATCATCAACGATGCCACTGACGGATCAAACGGTTTATCTGCTGACAAGGCAATCCCGGACTCCGGCAGGTAGCGGTAGGTTTGCCCGTGTTGTGGCTGTTGCCCCGCATCAACACAACAATAAAAATCAGGTGCCAGACCGAGGCTCTCCAGCAGCTGGATCTCGAACTCCCGCAGCTCCGGTTCCATCGCGTCCCATTCAGGCAATGTCATCAGGGTATGCGTATACAGTGCAAAGGCTTGCGGATTGGATTCAAAAGGCGGCACCAACCGCAACACAAGTTCATTCAGATAATAGGCACAGGCCATCGACAAGCCCGATAACGAGACCGCGCGGCCCTGCTCCTCCAGCCCCGTCAGGGTTTTTAATTCCCCGCGTCCGGTCCAGGATGCAAGCAGCGGACGAAAGGGTTGCAGCAGTGCGCGGCGGCTGGACTTCGCCGAACGAGCACCTCGGGCAACGACACTCAGACGACCATGGTCCGGAGTAAACAGATCGGCAATAACACTGGTTTCGCGAAGTGGACGGTGATGCAGCACAAAGCAGGCCTGCAGATCCACCCGCACGAGTGGATCATTGCTCATCGAAACCCAGACTGCGAAGGGCACGCTCATCGTCCGCCCATCCTTCCTTGACGCGCACATACAGACTCAGAAAAACTTTGGAGCCAAAGAGCTTTTCCATGGATTGCCGCGAGCGGCTACCTACCTCCTTGAGCTTCTGACCTTTCTTGCCAATCACGATACCCTTTTGACTGGACTTCTCCACCCAGATAACAGCGCTGATGCGAAGCAGAGCCTCTTCTTCGACAAACTCTTCTATCTCAACCGTCAAGGCATAGGGCAATTCGGCAGAGAGCATGCGGGTAAGTTGTTCACGTACATGCTCCGAGGCAAGGAAACGTGAGGAGCGATCAGTCAGATCATCCTCTGCAAACTGAAAAGGTGCTTCCGGCAACAACTCAAAAACCGCTTTTTCCAATACGTCTACGGCTGTGCCATCGCGTGCCGAGCCCGGGATCACCGCATGACAGAGTTCAGATTGTGGCAAGCCGGCAAGAAAGGGCAGTAAGCGATCCTTGTCATCGACGTGATCAACCTTGTTGACAAAGATAAAAAACGGGATGGATTCCCGAGCTGCTTTTAACACCAGATCAAAGGCTCGCTGGTCATCCGGATTCCAGGCACAGGCTTGTACCACCAGCACAATCACATCGACATCAAACAGGGTGCTGGCGGCGGTGCGATTCAGCACCTGGTTAAGAGCTCGTTTGCCTTGCAGGTGGATACCGGGGGTGTCCATATATATGGCCTGCACAGCGTCGGAGGTTTTGACCCCCAATATGGCGTGACGTGTGGTTTGCGGCTTGTGGGCGGTGATGCTGAGCTTCTGACCGATCAGCCTGTTGAGCAAGGTGGATTTACCGACATTGGGCCGGCCAACAATCGCGATACTGCCGCAGCGGGTCATAAAGTGGATTCGCAAACCAGAGAAGGTCACTGATTCTAAGCAACAGCGCAGCTATCGCCAATCTATTTCTACCGGTTTAGTTAGCCAGAGCCAAAATTCGGGGATGTTCAAGCGCCAGAGAGGCCGCAATCTGCTCAGCCTTGCGTCGGCTGCTATCGGTGGCTTCTGTCACCACCTCCAGCGGATCGATAAAACACTGCATGGTGAAGCTTTTCTGGTGCGCTTCGCCACTTTCCGACAATAGCGTGTATTCCGGGCGTTCCATTTGGCGGGCCTGCAGCAATTCCTGCAGACGGGTTTTGGGGTCTTTCAGCTCTTCGATGTCAGGCAGGTTCGACAATCTGTCGGCTAACAACCTGCGCACCAGCGCTCCACTCTCTTCAAGTCCGGCTTCGACGCAAACCGCACCGATCAGGGATTCCACTATATCGGCCAGAATGGAATCACGCAGATGACCGCCACTTTTCAGCTCTCCTTCACCCAGCAATAAAAATTGCCCAAGTTCATGCTCTCTGGCAATTTCTGCCAGAGTTTCACCACGTACCAGCCGCGCTCGCATTCGCGACAGATCACCTTCGCTGGCATCAGGCTTTCTGTCGAAAAGCTCCATGCTGATCACCATACCCAGTACGGCATCGCCAAGGAACTCAAGACGCTCGTAGTTCTGCGATCCGGAGCTTCGGTGGGAGAGTGCCTGTTCGGCGAGTTCGCGGTCTTTGAATTGGTAGCCGAGAATTCGGCCAAGCTTGTTAAAACTGATCGAACCAAGGCCCGAGTCTTTGGGCCTTGGCTTGATAGAAAGGTTTTTTGCAGATTTGGTTTTGGACTTATTGCGTTTCAAGTTCGCTACGGAGCACTGCCTGCAACCCTGTTGAATTTGGTGACCACGTCGATATTGCTGAAAAGGTTGGCACGCTTTTCATAATCAACGGTAAGAATATAGCCCCTGTCAGCGTCTTTCTGCAACAAGATAGACTCTTCAGGTTTCAACTCCCACAGATTATTGGCACGATAAGCCAATGCAACGGCATTCATGATTTTGGTTTTGGACTTGGACATCAGCTCTTTGTTGTCCGCGAGGTCATCAGTAATCGAGCTAACCGTCATGTACTCAAAATAGCTTGGCCCCACCTTGAACGCAAACAGGCCCAAAAAGGAAGCTATTGACAGGATTATCAACACGCCAAATACAGAAAGGCCACGCTGCTTGTGAGGGCTCTTGACCGTTCTACTGGCCATCCTCTCGGTCGTCCTACGAGCTGTTCTCATCTTATCCGATCTCCCATTCGATCCAAGGCATCACTAATAGGCCAGTGCATCCAGATAAGGAATGCTCTGCCAACAAGGTTTTCCTCAGGTACGAACCCCCAGAATCGGCTGTCATTGCTATTATCACGGTTGTCTCCAACCATAAAATAGTGACCTTGCGGTACTTCCCAGCTACCGTTGAACGGAGCACGCATCCTGTTAATCAGGATATCGTGCTCAACTCCGCCCAGATTTTCCGTTCGCACTGACTCAACACTGCTGTTTATAGCGTCCGAGTTGGTTTCACGATTAGGAGAGTGCTCCGATATGTGAACCGTTTCTCCATTCACGGTCAGTACTTTATCTTTATAAACGATGGTGTC
>CALFCE010000249.1 GCA_937951215.1 uncultured Granulosicoccaceae bacterium | reverse complement strand
TCAGTCAACTCACATATTTGGGGACGCAAACCATCATCACCGGATAGCAAGAGGCCAACCGCCAAGCCAAGCAACAAGCCAAGCAACAAGCCTCGTCCGCAAGTCGCAGCTACGCCTGCCACTGACGAGGGCCGGTCACCGGCTGACACAGACAACAACAGTGACTCCCGTAATGTGCTCAAGCTTGCAGACGGCGTGCATGCCAAGCCAAGAAGACGCCGCAAAAGATAAAACGCGATAACAGTCGGTCAAGACGAGATTTCCAAATTGCGCATAGCTGAAAATACACTGGTCACCTTGCATTACAAATTGTCTGATTCGGAGGGCAATGTGCTGGACTCCTCTCAAGCGGAAGGGCCACTGGTTTATCATCAGGGGAGTGGTGAATTGTTTGCGGCGCTGGAAAACCAGTTGCAGGGGCATGTTGCCGGTGATGTTTTTACCGTCACCTTGTCACCGGAGGAGGCACATGGGCCGGTGCATCAGGAATTGCTGCAAAAGGTTCCGCGCTATGCGTTTACCGACCAGGGCCTGTCGATTGGAAGCCGCTTCAAGGCCAAGGGAGCTGATGGCGAAGAGCAAATAATTACTGTCAGGGAAATCCACCAGAATGATGTCATCGTCGATGCCAATCACCCACTGGCGGGCAAGACGCTGGTTTTTGAAATCGCTGTGGTTTCGGTTACCGAGTTGGAACCCTGACTACGACAACCTCAGGCTGCGCGGGCGACATCAGGCCGCGCGTTGCAGTGGCGGATTGCGGTTGGCTATATCGTCGACCAGCTCAATCAGTGGTGCTGGTTTTTGTAGTCCGAAGCCTTGCGCAAAATCCACTCCGATTTCGCGAAGCTGTTGCAAGATCTCGTCGTTCTCGACAAACTCGGCAATCGTTTTTGCACCAACGATATGCCCGACCTGATTTATCGCTCTGACCATTTCGCGATCAACATTATCCTCTGACATGTTTTTAACCAATGTGCCGTCTATTTTCAGGTAGTCGATGCGCAGGTTTTTAAGATAGGCAAACGTTGAGAATCCTGAGCCGAAATCGTCCAGTGCGAAACGACAGCCGAATTCCCGTATGCGTTTGATAAAGTGCTGCGCTTTGACCACATCGTCAACAGCAGCCGTTTCAGTAATTTCAAATGCAATTCGAGAATGATCGATATCAGCTTTTTCCAGTGTGGCGACCAAAAATGCCAGAAACTCCTCATCCATGTAGGACAGGCCGGAAAGATTGACCAACAATCTCGGTAACTCGATCAGGTGCTGGTACTGTTCAAGATAAGACAGAACACTCAATACAACCCAGCGATCAATATCACTCATTAAATTGTATTTTTCAGCCAGAGGAATGAACTCGGCAGGTGAGTGGAGATTACCTTCTTCGTCTTTGAATCGCAGCAGAATTTCGCAATGTTCGAGTTCTGTCCGATCCTCCAGAATGCGAAAAACCGGCTGATAAAACAGTTCAAGGCGCTCTTCATGCATCGCCATGCGGATGTTCTGCACTGCCGCCAGATCATGTTGGTAGCGCATGACTTCAGAGTCATTTTTTTGTGCCAGATGTACGCGGTTTCGACCTGATTGTTTGGCGATGTAGCAGGCTGAGTCAACATTCGTCATCAGCAGTTCAAGGTCTTCTATTTCAGCGGTAATTTCAATAATGCCAATGCTGAGGCTGACAGTGAACTCTTCATCGGCATAATGAAATACAAAATTCTGTACGGCCTGCCTTAGCTGTTCCGCCAATGTCTGAATATGTTCAATGGAGTAGGCGTGGGCAATCACTGCAAACTCATCACCGCCGAGACGGCCGAGTACATCACCTTCTTTCAGGCCTGATTCGATCAGGTTGGATAGTTGTATCAGCAATTGATCGCCAGCATGATGCCCACAGGTATCGTTTACAATTTTGAAACGATCAAGATCCAAATACATCAGACCACAAGTTCTGTCTGATTTTGGATAGTCTTTGATCGCTTTTTTCAATCGTTCTTCAAATTCTCGTCGATTGATCAGGCCCGTTAAATCGTCATGGCTCGCCAGGTGCGCTATGCGTTTGTTGGCATTGGTCACCCTGTTGGTTACCAGCTGTGAGATCACCAGACCCAGAGCCAAGGCTGCGAGTGCGAGACCGATCAAGGTATTTTGCGTACGTTTATACCGTGTCTGATTTTCGGCCAGTGCTTCCTGAGACAGTATCTTCTCGAGCTCGACAAGGTCGTTCAAATGTTTTAGTAACACCAGTTCCTGCAATTGCAACTCATTCAGGATTGATTTAAGGCTCTCTGGTGAGTCAACCATGCTGTAAATAACATCGTTGGCTTTTCGGTAGGCGATACTGACCCGGTGATCTGCCAGCGAGATTTTTTCCTGTATAGCTTCCTCGCGCTCATTGGCACCCAGGCTAATCAGTTTTCTGCGGGCCTCGGTATATTTGTCAGTCAGTACTACCAGCTTTGAAAATATGCTCTCGCGTTCTTCTGCATCGCTGATTTGTTGCAGTGATCGTACGTTTTCCGATCGCAAACGAATGACGTCACGCATTTGGTGGGCAGTTGATGTTTTTGTTTCTGTGTCAGCAATCAGTGTCGCCATGCTGTGGTTGACTGATTGCAGTGTGGCAAGAGCCACCCACAGGACTATCCCTATAACGAGGAATATTGAAGCAAAACCGATGGTAATAACGGTTTTAGTGCTGGTGATTGCAGTTCGACTGGCGCTCATGGTGTTCAATGAAGGCCGCCTGCGCTACAAATTGGATTCAATTCTGTATTCAACATTAGCCCGATTTAACAAGGATGCTGCAAGCTGCTCTTGCATTTATAGTGTCCTGCCGGCTAGTGGCCGAGGCATCCTTTCTTGGACAAATGTCTCCCAGACAGTTCGATTATCGGCTTGTTACAGTTTTTATTGAACTGTTAGGCAGATCGTCAGGCATGCGTTGTGTGACTTGATTCAAAGCGGGTGTCCAAATAGGCCTTCCCACGCGATAAAGTGTGTGCTGGTTCACAGAAAAATCAGGTTTGGATGTCGTATTTGCAATACACCGATCAGGCAAAATAGCCATGAATATAGAATTGTCGGTTATCAGGTGATTGACGCAGGGTAAAAGCCCAGTACCAGGCGCCGGTATCATCCTCGGCGATGTAGTAGTCGCGACGTACATCATCAGTATCCCACCAACCGTTCTCTATACGTTCTGCACTACTGCGAGGAGTAATGGATTGGTCGGCCAGCACTGGCTCCTGCAACAGCCAGATCGGGCGCGCTGGCCAGCTGGTACTGTGTGTATCGCCACTGCGGGAAGGGGTCTTGGGGGAGGGGATATTGGATTTAGCTGCTTTTCTTTCGAGCACTTTTTCCGGACGGTGATCCTGTTGCAGTGCAAGAGTATAAGCTTTGTCGGTGCCGAGGCGCGCTGATAACAGATCAACAGTTTGCTGAATACTGACGGCCTGGCTTTGGCTTTTGTTGAACAGATCCTTACCGTTGCGTGTGACAGTTGCCAGACTCTCGGCATCGATAGTGATGGCAATGGCAGGTGCCGGTATTGATGTTGCCAATAATCGTTCGCTGGCAATCTTCAACAGGTGTTTGTGGTCAGCGGTAGCCTCGAGAAAACCCAAGGTGATAACAGTGCGTGGCAAACGGTGGTGTTTGAGGATGATGTTTAACTTCTTGACGCCTAAATCACTGGTTCTGAGAAAACCGCCAAGTGCACTTAACAGTCTGTTGAGCGGGAACTGCAGGGCTTGGGAATCGGGTGCTTCCAGCGCAAGATCCAGGCTATGCGTAAAACGTTCGGGCGCCTGAAAAGCCGGGCAGGGATCTGGTAATTTACCCTGTAGCTTGAAAACAAGCTCAGTGCAGGATTGCCCGAAGCGACGTGCCAGCGAACTTGCCGGTAAGTCAAACAATTGCTCGCAATGACGAATACCGGACTGGCGCAGGCCCTTTAAAGTGAAATCGTCCAGCGGCAGACAGGAAACCGGGATTTCGCCAAGATGCTTGAGCAACGAAGTGCTGTCTGTCATTGCCACTTTATCTGATATTGGCCGTTCATCATTGCCAGCATTATCATTCTCAGCATTATTATTTTCACTATTTGGGGTGATACCGAACTGTGATAGCAAACGGGCAGCTGACGGGTTTGGAGCGATGCCCATCTGCATTTGCAAGCCTTGCTGCCGGGTGTCATTGAATATTGTGGTTAACATTCGAGGCAGGCCGCCAAACAGGGATAAGCTGGCTTCGATCTCTATCATGATCGTATTGGGCATGACTGGTGTAACCCAGGATGAATATTGCAATGCCCAAAGGCTTAACTGTTCAATGTACTGCTGCTGCTGATCGACGTCGTATTCGATTGTCAAAAGATCAGGACAAACGGCATACGCGCTTTTCAGTGGCAACCCCGAGCGTAAGCCGAGATTACGTGCAGCTCGATTGCATGACATAAGCAGACGCTGCGCACCCTGCTGTATAACAACGCAGGTAGCAACAGCAGGTAGCGGATCGGTGACCTGATTTTTATTGCTGCAACCATCGTTATGAGAAATCATATCGAGGCTAAGTTCCGGGAAATACAGTGCAGCCCAGAGCATGGGTTATGTTCCAGACCTGCCGGCTTTTGTCACTGGCCACTCTGTGCCTTGAGGTGTATCAAATTGATGCGCTTTGATAATGACCTGGCGTGTTGCACCACCACGCACCTTGATCAAGTCCAGTTGCAATCCTGTCGTGACTGTCTCATCGTGATACTGCTGGGCAGTATCGAGTAATATGCGTAAAGCGGCTGGCGAATGTTCGTCAACAGCCCGCGCATTCCGGTAGGTGACGGCCCAGCATTCGCTCTGTTCAGCTGCCAATTGCAAACGTCTGAGCTGCTTGCTGCTGCTTTTTTCAACCCAGTTGATAACGGCACTGAAAGTGCCGGAGCGTAGTAGCTGCTCTGTTGACCACAAGGTGTCAGCGTCATTGTCGGTATCGACAATTAAAAGACGCTCAAGCACGATACCTGCATTGGCCAGTGCGGGGGCATTGGGAATGTGCGGAGGGCCAATCATTGCTACCCATTCATTGTTGTTGCTTAATGCCTGCAATGCTGGCAACAGCAGACTGAGTTCACCAATGCCTTTGCGTTTCGGCAGTAGTTCTGTCAAACAACCTGTGCTCCAACCGCCACCGGGGAGCGCTTTATCCAGCGCGGCAAAGCCGGTGGGCAGGTTGTTGGGTTCGTAGTATTGATCGCGTCCGCGCCACAGGCTGCGTTCGGTTTTCAACAGGAATTCGAGTGCTGGGTCCAAAACGTTTGACTATTTTTTTCAATGAATTATCAGTGATCGTATTCGGTAATCTATTCAGTAAATGGAATTTCAATTAACTTTCGAGGCGCAGAACACCGGTATAAATACCTTCAATGGCAAAGTCCTGCTCCCGCAGATCGACTCTGATAGGTTCAAAATCTTCGTTTTCCGGTAGCAAGGTGACAATGTTGCCGCGTTGGCGGAAGCGCTTGACTGTCACTTCATCGTCTACACGTGCGACAACAATCTGATTGTTATGTACATCAGTGGTGGCATGCACTGCCAGCAGATCATTGTCGAGAATGCCGGCATCGCGCATGCTCATGCCGCGCACTCGCAGTAGATAATCGGCATGTGGGTGAAAAAGCCCTGGATCAACCTTGTAGTAGTCTTCAATATGCTCGGAAGATACGATAGGTTCTCCGGCGGCGACGCGGCCTACAACCGGTATGCCTTCGTAGTCATTTTGTTCCACTAGGCGTATGCCGCGCGAAGCTCCCGGCAGTAATTCAATAGCCTGTTTGCGTTCGAGTGCTCGCAGATGGTCATCGGCCGCGGTTGGCGACTTGAAATCAAAATAATCGCAAATATCGGCGCGCGTAGGGGGCATCCCGGTGCTATTGATATGAGCACGAATCATATTGAGGATTTGTTGCTGTCGATGCGTCAATTTTTCCATCGTGAAATCATCTATGCCGGTTGATTGGTTTTCCAACTGGGTAAATATACAGTAATAATGATCTGTTGATAACTTTTTTTTTGTGAAACACTGACGTCTGGCCATCTCAAGGGTGAACTCAAGTCAAAAGCCATGAATGCAGAGAAACGCGAACAACAGCCTGATGTCAATCGACAACTGACGCTGGCCAGACGCCCTTTGGGGACACCGCAACGCACTGACTTCAAGTTGCTGCACAGTCCGTTGCCGGAGCCTGTCGATGGCGAATTTCTATGTCGATCCATCCTGTTATCCATCGACCCCTACATGCGCGGGCGAATGAATGACGCGAGTTCCTATACGGAACCGGTCGCACTGGGGGCTGCGATGGTGGGTGCGACTGTCAGTGAGGTTATCCATTCACTCAACGCCCGTTTCCCGGTTGGCTCAATCGTTTTAAATGCCGGCGGCTGGCAGGATTACTCAGTCAGCAATGGAGACGGTGTGGTATTGATCAGAACCGCAGCGACGCACACTGAGGGCACAGAGCAAACACCGTTGTCGTGGGCATTGGGCGTGCTGGGTATGCCGGGATTGACCGCCTGGGTAGGGTTGCTGGATATTGGCATGCCGAAGGCGGGAGAGACGGTGGTCGTTTCTGCGGCAACTGGCGCGGTTGGCTCTATTGTCGGTCAGTTAGCCAAATTACGCGGTTGTCGGGTGGTTGGCATCGCAGGCAGTGGTCTCAAATGTGAATATGCAATACAGACACTGGGTTACGATGAGTGCGTTAATCACAAGAGCGACAGTTTCAAGAAGGAACTGCAGGCTTCGTGCGAGCAGGGCATCGATGTTTATTTCGAAAGCGTCGGTGGCAAGGTGATGGAAGCAGTAATGCCGCTAATGAACGTCGGGGCCCGAATCCCGTTGTGCGGGGGGATCTCTTATTACAATCTGACCTCACTGCCTGGTGGTGGTGACAAGGTGCCTGTGCTAATGCGTACACTGCTGGTACAGCGGATAAAGTTGCAGGGGTTTATTATCACCGACCATGATCACCGTCGTGAGGAGTTTTACCGGGAGATGAGTCAATACCTGGCAGACGGGCAGGTGGTCTATCGGGAAGATGTCTCCGAGGGTTTGTTGACCGCGCCGGAAGCGTTGAACAAAGTGCTTGCTGGTGGTAATTTCGGCAAGCAGGTGGTTCGGGTCGGCCCTGACCGATACATCTAGTGCAAACGAATGCACTTTCAATATTTTGGGAAATTAATCCCAAAATATTGAAAGTGCTACTGCCTTGATAGGTAGAAGAACGAACCTCTTAGCAAAATAGTGCTTTATTTGCATTTGTTCTGTATTCGGGAGTCAAGCACTTAGCGCTCAAACCTCCAGCTCTCATGTAAGCTCCGTCCAGTGTTTTGTGATCTTGTCCTGTCTAATCATTTCGAAGACTTTTTGTTTTTCAGTCTGTTTCTCAGGTCAGCCAGCCAACCGCGTTAATCAGCGGGTTTAATTTGGGCTGTGTTGCTGCCGTCAAATGCTCATCGCGAAAACACCGATGACGCTAAATAATGAAAACAATAAAAAGCGCTAAACCGGGTATTGCACTAATCGCCATGGTTCTGTTTGGAACGATTGGGACGACGACGTTTGCACCTGTAGTGACAGCATCAGAACGAGTTACCACCCGTATCATCGGAGGAGACGAGGCCGAAGAAAACGCCTGGCCTTCTTTGGTTGCGTTGGTAAGAACAAACAACCAGTCACTTTTTCTAAGGCAATTCTGCGCAGCAAACCTGCTGACACCTAATTGGGTGGTGACCGCTGCTCACTGTCTTTACGACAGTTTTGGCTTGCGGCTCAGCACATCATCTATTCGTGTTGCCGTCGGTTTTACTGATCTGGCCACCGATGACAATGTGACTGAAATCGATGTGACCAATATTATTACGCACCCGGATTACCAGGTGGGCAACCCATCAGCACAACACGATCTGGCGCTGTTGCGACTTGCTCACCCGGCCGAGCAACCCGTAATGCAGATGTATCAAGGCAATATCAACGAAAACGTAGGTGAATCCGCCGTCGTTGCCGGTTGGGGGAGCGTTGATTTTTCAAACCCCAATCAACCGCTGTTTCCTACACGCCTTAACGAGGTTTCAGTGCCGGTAGTGTCCCCGGAAATCTGCAATTCTCCCGCTTCCTACAACGGGTTGCTGGGCGAGGGCCAGGTTTGTGCTGGCTTGCCACAAGGTGGCAAGGACAGCTGCGTTGGTGATAGTGGCGGCCCCTTGATGGTGCAGCAGGACGGTGTCTATCGTCAGATTGGTCTTGTCAGCTACGGTCGAGGTTGTGCCGAGCCCGGGTTTTACGGTGTATACACAAGGCTCGCGTTTTACGAGACCTGGATAAATGAGTTTATTGCGGGGGATTCAGCCACAACGACGGAAAAAGAAAACGAGGCAGAGCCGGTTCCAGAGACTGAGCAGGCAAACGGTCCGCTGATGCCGACGGCTACGTCCGGGTCGGGCGGCTCTTCCGGCGGTGGCAGTCTTGATGGCTTTCTACCGTTTGTGATGATGTTGTTTGCAATCTACGCTTTTCGTCGAAATCTGCTTGAACAAAGCAGACAAAAACATCAGCAGGTCGTCTGCAGCATAAAGTCCGAAGGTCAGAGCGGAGGGACTCAACGATGAAAATACTCGGTATGCTTGCAGCTGCGATGATGACTGCGGGCTGTGCAACACAGAATGTCACAGCCAGCTCAAGTGCAATAGGCGCGATGAAGGTTGATGAAGTGGAGGGGCGGGTAACGCTCGATGGCACGCGCATCAGCGCACTAAAAGCGGAAGTGATCGCACAGGTGAGCGATCGTCTCTCAGCGAGCCCTCTGGTAGCCGACACCATGCAGTGTCAGACAATAAAATCCGTGATGGCCAATTCGCGCAAAGCCTGGTTGTTGGAGGACTGCGTACTGGATGTGGTGGACGCGGAATTGCAGTATGCCGGCCAGTCGATAGAGCAAATGCGCTACCGGTTCACTGATGATCGCTTGCTG
This sequence comes from uncultured Granulosicoccaceae bacterium, assembly GCA_937951215.1. Classification (GTDB taxonomy): domain Bacteria; phylum Pseudomonadota; class Gammaproteobacteria; order Granulosicoccales; family Granulosicoccaceae; genus CALFCE01. The sequence goes on along the minus strand of CALFCE010000249.1, from coordinate 4,498 downwards.
CAAATGGAGCTCGTGTTTGCCAGCGCTGCATCGTCTGAACCTATCGTGGATTTAATCAACAGTGAATTGCCCGGAGCTGGCAAGTCCCTGGCTGATATCGAGCGAAACAGGCGGGATTCAGGACAGGCAATGCACGTCGCAAACCGTATGCAACCAGGTGAGACCGCAGAGGAAAACCCAGATGAAAACTCGGGCACTCATGCGCTGGCTGGGTCGACATTCTGGAGCAGCCGACTCGATGAGGTGGAGCTGTTCAAGTCCGGTGCGCGCCTGCGATTGCGAGTTTCAGACAGCCGCTTGCTGTCAATGATCCCGGCGCTGGTTGTCAAGTAGGCCCAGATTGTCAAATAGAAGGGGACACCTGCCGGCGTCTGCAACGGTAGAGTAATGGCCTAATTGTTGATTTTCGATTTGGCTTCGTCAAAGCTGGTGTGCCTGATATCTTTTCCTTTGACCAGGTACACCACATACTCGCAGATGTTGACTGAATGATCGCCAATTCTTTCCAGCGCCCGTGCGCACCAAGTGATGTTGAAAACATTTCTGACCTGGCGCGGGTCTTCCATCATGTGGGTTACCAGCAGCCTTGAAAGGGTCTCGTATTCCTGGTTGATATCCGCATCTTTAGCGGCAGTTTTCATTGCGGAATCAACGTCCATGCGTGCAAAAGCATCCAGAGCATCGCGTAACATGGACTTCACCAGTTCGCCGAGATGGCGGAGTTCCTTTCGATACACGGGCAGCTCCCGGGAGCTTGCCAGATCCACTGAAAACCTCCCCAGTTTTTCCGCTTCGTCGCCGATGCGTTCAAGGTCCGTGATGACTTTGATCACAGTGACAATCAGGCGCAAATCACTGGCAGCGGGTTGACGACGTGCCAGCACATGGGTGCAAGCCTCATCGATCTCGACCTCCATTTTATTTACCTGATGATCTGCTTTGGAAATTTCCGCACCCAGCTCACTATCTCCATCGAGCAACGCTTGCAGCCCTCCGGTGACCTGTTGTTCAACCAGACCACCCATATGAAGAGCGCGATTACGGATATCCTCGAGCTCGTCATTGAACTTGCGGGATATGTGTTGATCGAGATGCAGCTTGTCCATAGTGAGAATCCTAGCCGAAGCGGCCGGTAATATAATTTTCAGTCAGTTCGTGAGCTGGATTGGTAAAAATATCATTGGTCTGACCCACCTCCACCAGCTTTCCAAGATGAAAGTAGGCAGTGCGTTGCGATACTCGTGCGGCCTGTTGCATGGAGTGCGTGACAATAGCAATCGCGTAGTTTTCGCGCAGTTCGTCGATCAGTTCTTCTATTCGGGCAGTAGCAATCGGATCCAGTGCGGAGCAGGGTTCGTCCATCAGTATCACTTCCGGGCTGACCGCGATGGTTCTGGCAATGCACAGACGTTGTTGCTGGCCGCCGGAGAGACTGGTACCCGGCGCATCCAGCCGCGATTTAACCTCTTCATAGAGCCCTGCGCGCTTGAGACTTTTAACGACAATGTCATCCAGCTCGGCGCGGTTGGCTGCCAGCCCGTGGATACGGGGACCGTAAGCCACATTATCAAAAATGCTCTTGGCAAAGGGGTTGGGTTTTTGAAACACCATGCCTACGCGTGCGCGCAGTAACACCGGATCCTGATCCTTTGCGTAAATATCTTCGCCGTCAAGACTGATGGATCCTTCTACCCGACAGGTAGGGATGGTGTCGTTCATGCGGTTCATACAGCGTAAGAAAGTGGACTTGCCACAGCCTGAGGGGCCGATCATCGCAATGACTTCGTTGTTTGCAACATCGAGATCAACATCATAAATAGCCTGCTTGTCGCTGTAGAAAACATCGACATTGCGCATGCTCATTTTGGGGTCGACCACCGTAATATCACCGACGGTTCCCTCGATGCTATCCAGTACGGCTTGTGTTTCGTCTACCATGGTTTCTCGCAAATACGTTGTAGGTGTTGCTCTGGTATTTCAATCATGTGCATTGCTGTTTTATTCTACCAGCGTCTCTCGAATCGCTTTCGCAGAAGTACCGCTGCCGCATTCATGACCACCAGAAACACCAGCAGAACCACAATGGCAGCAGATGTCTTGGCCACAAACGCCCGTTCGGGGCTGTCTGACCACAAAAAGACCTGTACCGGCAATACTGTCGATGGATCCATCATTGAAGCGGGTACATCGACAATAAAAGCCACCATGCCAATCATCAACAATGGCGCGGTCTCACCGAGAGCCTGGGCCAAACCAATAATAGTGCCGGTCAGGATGCCAGGCATGGCCAGCGGCAGTACGTTGTGAAAAACCACTTGCACCGGGGACGCGCCAAGCCCGGTTGCTGCCTCCCGAATGGAAGGGGGCACGGCTTTCAATGCTGCGCGACTGGAAATGATAATGGTCGGTAGCGTCATCAGGCTTAACACAATACCACCCAGCAACGGTGCTGATCTTGGCAGCGAAAAGAAGTTGATAAATACCGCCAGTCCCAGCAAACCAAATACGATAGAGGGGACAGCAGCCAGATTGTTGATATTGACCTCGATAAGATCGGTCCAGCGGTTAGTGGGGGCAAACTCTTCCAGATAAATCGCGGTTGCTACCGCAATCGGGAATGACAACAGGAAAGTCACCAGCAGTGTCCAGGCCGATCCCACCAGCGCTGCTTTGATACCGGCAAGCTCGGGTTCTCTTGAGTCCCCGTTTTTAAAAAACGTGGTATTAAATTCCGATTTGATCGCATCTTGCTGTTGCAAGGAGTGCAGCCATCCCAGCTGCTGTTCGTTCAGTCGGGTCTGCGCGGTGCCGGGATTTTGCAGGTCGTCTATCGCATTGACAATCGCATCGACCTCGTCATCTGCCTGCAGCCACAGGGTGTGTTTGCTTCCAAGCAGCTGCGGATTTTCCAGCACGACATCACGAAGCTCGTACTGCGCTCCGGTACTGATGAGGTTGTACAGCTTCTTTTTTTCCTTGCGTTTTTTGACATCCGGAAAAGTCGCAAGCAAGGCTTTTTTAATCGCACCGCTGTAGTTGGCTGCCTGCAACTCGCGATCGTCGGGTTTGTCGGAGATACCCAACTGTGCAGGGTCCAGTAACACCTCCAGCTTGATCGAGGTTTGGGTAAAGGCGGGCAGCGATCGCACAACGATGGAGATCAGCAGAAAAGCCAGAAAGCCAAGGCTGACGGCAATGGCAAACTTGCCGTACCACTGAAATCTTTTCTCCGCGGCATACCGACGTTTCAGGGTTGCCCTGACTTTTGCAGTGGTCTCGCTCATTCGTACTGCTCCCGGTAGCGCCGAACAGTGTATAGCGCCACCACATTCAGACAAAGTGTTGTGATGAACAGCATTAGCCCCAGCGCAAAGGCCGCAAGTGTTTTCGCGCTATCAAATTCCTGGTCTCCGGTCAGCAGGGTGACAATTTGCACAGTCACGGTAGTGACGGCTTCCAGCGGGTTGGCGGTCAGGTTGGCGGCAAGCCCGGCGGCCATCATCACAATCATGGTTTCACCGATCGCCCGTGAAATTGCCAGCAAAACGCTGCCCACGATACCCGGTAAAGCCGCCGGAATTACAACCTTGCGAATTGTTTCTGCATGTGTTGCACCCAGACCGAACGAGCCATCGCGCATCGATTGCGGCACGGCGGTAATCACATCGTCAGACAGTGACGATACAAACGGAATAATCATGATGCCCATGACCAGACCAGCGGCCAGCGCGCTTTCGGACGACACGCTCAGGTTCATCCATTCACCGGCATCTCTGATGGCTGGTGCGACTGTTAGCGCAGCAAAGAAACCATACACAACGGTGGGAATACCGGCGAGAATTTCGAGCAGGGGTTTAACCACTGAACGTACCCGGTAAGACGCGTATTCTGACAGGTAGATAGCTGACATCAGCCCAAGGGGAACCGCCACCAGCATTGCAATGGCTGAAATCAACAGCGTTCCGGTGAACAGCGGAATAGCTCCGAATGAACCGGAAGATCCAACCTGATCAACCCGGATGGCTGTTTGCGGACTCCATTTGGTGCCCGTTATAAATTCTATAAAGCCGACTTGCTGAAAAAATCTCAATGATTCAAACAACACCGATAACACAATGCCGAGTGTCGTCAGTATAGCGATCGAGGCGCACACGATAAGCGTCACTTTGACGAAACGTTCAACCCAGACTCGGGCTTTCGTGGCAGGGTTTACGAACCGCAGACTGTAAAGCAAACAGGCCAGCAACAGTGCCAACGCAAGTACGGTTAACAGATTGCGGCTGAATTGTTCGAGACCGCGCATCTTGAACGCAGCCTCGCGTTTGGCGGCGTCTTGCACCTCATCCAGACGATCACTGGCCAGAATGTTCTTGACGTCGTTGATATAAAGCGCAACAGATTGGGAGCCCTGTTCGCGTACTTCCGCCGGAATAGTGTCTGCTGTGATGGAATTGATCAAGGAGGGCTCGGCCAGCTTCCATAGAATCAGCAGGACGAG